>CAZYBA010000392.1:0-1220 GCA_964646105.1 uncultured Armatimonadia bacterium | reverse complement strand
GAAGAGGCCCAGACCCGTGCGCACAGCGTTGACTTCCGCAAGCACTCCGCTGTATTGGACCGGCATCTCCCATCCCGCAAACGGGACCAGGCGCGCCTTGTGTCCCACATGGGTTTCGTAAAGTGCGGTACGTCGTAAGCCAGTATTCATGCGCGACAATTGTAGCACGGTGGCGTGCTAAAATAGACCCGTGTCGACCGTCCTGAAAGACGAGGTTTCGACCGCGTCGGCAGCCGCCGAATGGGCGTCCCGACTCCAACCCGGCGATGTCGTCCTGCTCAGCGGCGACCTTGGCGCGGGCAAGACAACCTGGGTCCGCCATGCAGCCAAAGCACTGGGCTCGCCCGCCCCGGTGAGTTCGCCGACATTCGCCCTGATCCACGAAATCGCGGGCGGTAGAGTCGATCTTTGCCATACCGACCTGTACCGCCTGACGTTCCCTGCGGACCCCTCGCAATTCGGATTGGACGAATATCTCGACGGCCATTGGGTGGTCGTGGTGGAATGGCCGGAGCGGCTCGCGACGCGCCTCACCAACGGTCGATGCTGGCGGATTCGGTTTGAGATTTTGGCGGGAGGCGAGCGCGTGCTGAACATAGAAGACCCCGGGGAGGTGTCCGATTGATCCTCGCGATCGAGACGTCAGGCGACTTGTGCGGTGTTGCGGTTGCTTCGGGCAACGATCTGCTCGGGAAAGTCGTATTCCGGCATGAACGCCAACTGCTCGAGCGCTTGCCGGACACCGTAGAGTCCGTTTTGTCCGCATCGGGGATCGATTGGAGTCAGATCGACCGGATTGCCGCCGGGATCGGACCCGGATCCTTCACGGGCGTACGGGTGGCGGTGACCTTTGCGAAGACCTGGGCCTGGGCACTCGGAATTCCGGTTGCCGGCGTACCGAGCCTGGAGGCGGCGGCGATCGACTTGCCTGAGGCGGGGCCTGTCGTCGGACTGGCCCCTTGCCGCGCCGGCCAAGTCATTGCTTGGTTCCGCGATGACGACTACCGGGTGCTGGAAATCGAGAGTTTCGAGCGGACCGCTCGGGAGCTGCACCCGGTCGGCAGCATTGCGTTGGTGGGCGACGCGGCCGCGGTCGTGCCGATCGCCGCTGGATTCACGGTAGTCGGCGCAACCGCGTCGGCTGCTCAGGTGGCCAGACTCGCGGCTTTGCCACAGTGGTCCGATCGCTTCGGGGTTCCACACGATCTGAATCCGCTCTA
>CAZYBA010000391.1:0-3271 GCA_964646105.1 uncultured Armatimonadia bacterium | reverse complement strand
AATAAGCCATCTTCTTTTTCAACAAAATCAGGAGCCACTGTTTGAGGCGGTCGACGGCGACCGTGTCGGCGCCCCCGGCAGGCAAGGCAGCCTTGCAACTGGATCCCAAGGGAGCGGCCGCACTCCGGGTCGGCTACATGCCCATCCGCATCGCACTTTCCGACCTGAAGCCGGCCGGTGTCACCAAGGAGCCGACCTACGCCGGCAAGCCCAAATACGGAAGCATTGTCGTGGGCAACGGGCCGAAAGGCGCGCACACGGTAGTGGTCGACGAACCCGCCGGCGGCGAGTTCAAGGTGTGGCTCGATACCAACGCCGACGGCGACCTGACCAATGACGGAAACGGCTCTTGGAGCAAGAAGACCGATCAGGACGGCGGACGAACCCTCTACGGGATCAACGAATTCGTGGTGCGCGCCTCCTACGGGGCGGGCGGCAAGGAAAAGTCGTCGGCCGACACAGGAATCGCCCTCTACCGAATTGTCACCTCCGACAGCGACGCATTGCTGATGTACCGGCTCGGGGTTCGCAGCGGAGCACTGTCGGTCGCCGGCACCGACTACAAGGCCATGCTGCTCGAAAACGATGCGGATGGTCTCTACAATAAATCGCTCGGCGACGACGACAAACCGTTGCCCGGCTCTGCGGCGGCCACCCGCCCGGTTTGGCTCATCCTTGAAAACGACGGCAAGCGGATGGCTCCGATCGACATCCGTTACCCGTTCGAACTCGGAGGCAAGACCTGGCTGGCGTCGGCGAGCGCCGATGGCTCCGAACTGAACATCGCCGCCGCCAAGAAGGCGCCGGCCCGCGCCGAACGTCCGCCGCTGCTCGCCAACGGCAAGGATGCCCCCGATTTCACGTCGTTCACACTCGACGGCAAGCCGGTCAAACTTTCCGACCTTCGCGGGAAAACGGTCATCCTCGACTTCTGGTCGACCTGGTGCGGCCCCTGCAAGGCGTCCATGCCCCACATCGAAGAGGTTTGGAAGAAGACGCAGGATAAAGGTGTTGTCGTCCTGGCGGTTTGTGTCTGGGATTCCAAGGAAGCCTTCGACAAGTGGGTGCCGGAAAACAGCACCAAGTACACGTTCCCGGTCACTTTCGACACCGCCGGACGCGATTCCGCCAAGTCGGTTGCGGGGAAGCTTTTCAATGTCTCCGGCATCCCGACGACGTTTGTGATTGACAAGGACGGCAAGGTGGTCGACGGCATCGTCGGGTACTCCGGCGCGTCCGACAAACGCATCGAGGCTGCCCTGCGCAAGGTCGGTGTCGCGATCGACTGACGATCCTTGGGACCGGATCCGCGAAACCAATCGCGGATCCGGTCGGTACTACCAGAAACCATGATCATTCCGCTTGTTCTCGTCCACCTGAACGGTGCCGCCACGACGACGGTGCTGCAGCAACCGACGTCGCCAGCGCCGACGCTGCCACAGTACATCGCCAAGGTGTCCACTTCCGTCGCTCCCCGCGACCGCAAAAGTCCGCCGTCCTCATGGTTCGCCACGGTGCAGCTGCGGGTTGCCGAAGGGTGGCATATCTATGCCGACAAGCCGGGTGACGAATTCGCGATTCCGACCAAGCTGGAGTGGAAGCTCCCCAAGGGATTCTCCGCCGCTCCGACAATCTTCCCGACTCCGATCCCCGGACCCGGAGGGGCCAAGGTGCTTTCCGGCGAGGTTGCATTGACAACACCGCTGATCGCCGGACCTAGTGTCAAGCCGGGCAAGGTGCGTATCCAAGGCATTCTCTCCAGCCAGGGCTGCAACGATTCGTCGTGCCTTCCGCCCACGCGCATCCCGGTCGTGGTCGAGATCACAGTCGGGAAAAACTGAACACTCCCATGCGGCGAATCTCTCCCGTTGGCTTTTTCGTTCTTGTGCTCGCCTTGGTCTCTGGGCCGGCATTCGGCCAGAAGAACCCTGTCTCGGCGACGGCGAAATCCAGCGCCGGGACATTGCGGCCGGGCGAAGTGGGGCGGGTCGTGGTCGATGCGACTGTCGAGGCTCCCTACCATATCTATTCGGTTGTGCAATTGCCCGACCCGGCGCCCCTGCCCACCACACTGGAACTCGAGGGGGATGTCGAGCCGGTAGGGGACGCTCAGGAATCCGCGCCGGAAATCAAGTTCGACCAAGGGTTTGAAAAGGACACCGGTATCCACGGTCCCGTGGGCCGTTTCGCCCGGGATTTTCGTATCCCGGCCGATGCCAAGGCGGGGCCGCTTGCCCTGACTGCCCGGTTCCGGTTCCAAGCTTGTGACGACCGCGGTTGCCTCCCGCCGAAGACACTGGAGATTCCGGTCGAAGTTGCCGTCGAATCCGGTCCGATCCGTGACGAATTCCGCGATCCCGCCCCTCCGATTTCGAAGTCAACTCCTTCGGCGCAATCTGGCAAATCCACCGGTTCCGGAAAGTCGTCCAAACCGGCAGCAGGAGCGTCGGATAACTGGGCGGGATTCCTGGCAACCGCGTTTGTCGCCGGGTTGATCACTTTGTTGACTCCATGTGTTTTCCCGATGATCCCGGTGACCCTAGCCTTTTTCACGAAACAGGCGGCCGGGGAAGGACCGGATCCTGGAAAAAAGGGTTCCGTTGTCAAACTGGCGTTCCTCTACTCGCTGGGAATCGTCGTGACGTTCACGTTGATCGGGGTGGTGCTGGCGGCGGTGGTGGGTGCCAATGCCGCTCGTGATTTTGCCATCAATCCCTGGGTGAATTTGATCTTCACCCTCCTGTTCGTAGTCTTCGGACTGACCTTGCTGGAGATTTTCGAACTCCGGCTTCCCGCTGCGGTTCAGGGGGTGATGGGAGGACGTCGTGCCGGGACCCTCGGGGTTCTCGGGATGGGGCTGACGTTCGTGGTGTCGGCATTCACCTGTACCGCCCCCATTGTCGGGAGTCTGTTGGTGCTTGCCGCGAACGCCGAAGGGGCGTCCGCCTTCCTCAAGCCGATTCTGGGGATGTCGGTTTTCGCCACCGCATTGGCGTTGCCGTTCCTATTGCTCGCGCTCTTCCCGAGCCTGCTCGCCCGCCTTCCCAAATCGGGCGGCTGGATGACCACTCTCAAGGGCGCGATGGGATTCCTCGAATTGGCTGCCGCGATCAAGTTCCTTTCGAACACCGACATTTATTGGAATTGGCAACTGCTCACGCAACCGACGTTTCTGGCCCTCTGGGCGATCGTGCTGCTGTCGACATCGTTCTGGCTGCTGGGAATTCTCCGTCTTGGCTTCAATCCACCGCCGAGGAACCCCACGATGGCG
>CAZYBA010000390.1:0-3273 GCA_964646105.1 uncultured Armatimonadia bacterium | reverse complement strand
GGACGCGTTGGCGGTTGCCCGCGAACAAGTCCACAACGGCGCTCAGATCTTGGACGTCTGCTTCGACGACAAGGGGATGCTGGATCGAAACCGGTCAATGCGTCATTTCCTGACATTGATCCAAGGCGAACCCGACATCAACCGGGTACCCCTGATGATCGATTCCTCGGACTGGCCCGTGATCGAGGCGGGCCTGCAATGTTCGGTGGGAAAGAGCATTGTCAACTCACTCTCGTTGAAAGAGGGCGAAGCCGTCTTTACGGAACGGGCGCGGCTTGTGCGTCGGTACGGAGCGGCCGTGGTCGTGATGGCGTTCGACGAGCGTGGCCAGGCGGACACGTTGGACCGACGGATCGAGATCTGTTCTCGGGCCTACCGGATCCTTACCGAAGAGATCGGGTTTCCGGCCGAGGACATCATTTTCGACCCGAACATTCTGGTCATCGGAACGGGCATGTCGGAGCATAACCGTTATGCGCTCGATTTCCTTGATGCGACCCGTTGGATCAAAGCCAACTTGCCCGGTGCCAAGGTGTCGGGTGGTGTTTCCAACATCTCGTTCTCGTTTCGTGGAAATCCGATGGTCCGGGAAGCAATGCACACGGCGTTCCTCTACCATGCCGTGAAGGCCGGACTGGATATGGGAATTGTCAACGCCGGTCAATTGGGGGTCTACGATGAAATCCCGCATGACCTATTGGTGGCAGTTGAGGACGTCCTGTTCGACAGGCGGTCCGATGCCACCGAGCGTCTGATCCAGTATGCCGAGTCCATGCGTGGCAACTCGCGTTCGCGAATCGCCGCGGAAGAGGCCTGGCGCTCAGGAACCGTCGCCGAACGATTGCATTACGCACTCATCAAAGGTTTGGAAACCCATATCGAACCGGACACACTGGAGGCGCTGGAGCAGATTGCCTCGCCGTTGGGGGTGATCGAGGGGCCTCTGATGACCGCGATGAACGAGGTCGGCGACCTGTTCGGATCCGGGAAAATGTTTCTTCCGCAAGTTGTCAAATCGGCCCGGGTCATGAAACGTGCGGTTGCAGTCCTCACTCCGTTCCTCGAGGCCGAGAAGGCTACCGGAAAATCGGCAGGGAAGATCTTGCTGGCGACGGTCCGCGGGGACGTTCACGATATTGGCAAAAACATCGTCGGTGTTGTCCTTGGTTGCAACGGTTACGAGATCACCGATCTCGGCGTGATGGTTTCGGCTGAGAAAATTCTGGAAACCGCCCGGGCCGAGAATGATTCATGTGGCCCGTGAGATGCAACGTCAAGGATTCAAGATCCCGTTGCTGATCGGCGGCGCCACGACGAGCCGCGTGCATACGGCGGTGAAGATCGCGACCGAGTATGACGGCGGTGTGGTTCACGTTCTGGACGCGAGCCGGGCCGTGCCCGTTGCGTCGGATTTGATTTCAGAGGAGCGTCGCGAGAGATTCCTGTCCGACCTCGCCGCGGAGCAGGATGCGGCCAGGCGTGAGCATGCGAAGAAACAAGATCGCACGCGTGTTCTCGCGTGGGAGGACGCCCGCGCCAACCGCCAGGTGTTGGACTGGTCTACCTACGATTTTCCGGATCCGCCATTCTGGGGGCACCGAACTGTATTGAGCCACCCGTTGGCCGAACTGGTCCCTTTCATTGACTGGCAACCGTTCTTTATCGCATGGGACCTGCACGGAAAATTCCCCGCCATCCTGCAGGATGCACTGGTCGGGGAGGCTGCGCAACGGCTGCACGCCGACGCCTTGGAGATGCTGGATCGGATCGTTTCGGAACAATGGATCGAGGCCCGTGCGACGTTCGGCTTTTGGAAAGCGAATTCGCTTGGCGATGATGTCGTTCTGGAAGACGGGCGCAGGTTTCATTTCCTGCGTCAACAGACAGAGAAGACCAACGGACGCCCGAATCGATCCCTTGCCGACTTCATCGCGCCGACTTCGACAGGACGTCTGGATACCGTAGGCGGATTTGCTGTCACAGCGGGCATCGGGGTCGCCGAGAGGGTTGCCGAATTCCGAAAGAATGGAGATGATTACTCAGGGATTCTTTTGGAAGCGCTTGCGGACCGTTTGGCTGAAGCGTTCGCCGAGAAACTACACCGGGACGTCCGGGTTCTTTGGGGAATCGAGCCGGAGACGCCGTTGACCAACGATCAATTGATTGCCGAAGATTTCCGGGGTATACGCCCTGCCCCCGGATATCCGGCATGTCCTGACCACACCGAAAAGCAATTGCTGTTCCAATTGATGGATACGCAGGACCAAATCGGAGTCGAATTGACCGAGAGCATGATGATGGTCCCGGGCAGTTCGGTTTGTGGATACTACATCGCGCATCCCGATGCCGGATACTTTGCGGTCGGTCGGATTGGGGCGGACCAAGTGGCGGACTACGCACGGCGCAAGCGGTGTTCGGTCGCTTACGTGGAAAAATGGCTGTCTCCCCATTTGGCCTACAAGACCTGATGTCCGAGCGCCTGCCCCTGCTCGCCAACGCCTTCGGTATTCCCCACGCGTGGGGCATTTTACCGACGCGCGAAGGTGAACGGGTCTCTGAGCCGGTTGGTCTGCCCCACTTTGTATCCTGGGCCCGAACCCGTGCTTTGGAGGGAATCGATGTTCCCTGGAGCGCCGATTTTCGTTCGCAGTATCGGGAATGCACGGGTCGGTTCGGCCCATTTCGAGTGGTCCTGGAGGCGGGAGTATTTCTTGAGGTTCCCGACAACGATCTACGCTCGATTCTTGAGGATGCGAAGATGTCGGGAGCCAAAGTGGTCCGATTCCTAATCTCACGAAACCTGTGTGGCCAACGATCCGAAGACGCGTTGGGGTGGAATGCACGATTGTGCAGAACGATTGATCGTTTGCGGGGATGGTTGCCGTTGTTCGAGGAACAGGGCGTCGCAATTGCCGTCGAAAATCACCAGGATGCCGGTCTTGACGATTTGCTCCGAATGATCGGCGCATTGGGCGACTCACCTGCATTCGGAATCTGCTTTGACACGGGAAATCCGTTGTCGGTTGGCGAATCCCCCACCAAGACATTGGAAGCTGTGGCGCCCTGGGTTCGACATGTGCATCTCAAAGATTACACGGTCCACTTCGCTGAAAGCGGATTTCGCTTGGTGCGTTGTGCGGCCGGAAGTGGAGTTATCGATTTCCCACGCGTTTTCGAAATTCTCGCGAACAATCCCGATCCGAAGCGTGTACCGTCCATCGAAATCGCGGCTCAACAGGCGAGAAATATTCCGTTTGTCTCTGCGGATTGGTT
>CAZYBA010000389.1:0-3305 GCA_964646105.1 uncultured Armatimonadia bacterium | reverse complement strand
GCCGGGACATTCTGGAAGTCCAACGCAGTTGCGTTCAGGCGCCGTGGCGCCCCATTGCGGATGTACGGCTGCAAATTCTTGGGCCAGCTGTTCAGGTCGTCGCGTTCCGGCGTCCGGGCCATTCCCGAGCCTACAAACCACGGAACGATAGTCTCGTCGTAGTCCTGCGCATACATCATGATCGCCGTACCGATTTGCTTGGCGTTCGAGACGCAGGAAATACCCCGGGCCTTCTCGCGAGCTTGGGCGAACGTCGGGAAGAGAATGGCCGCCAAAATGGCGATGATCGCGATCACCACCAGCAACTCGATCAGCGTGAAGCCGTGTCGGGTCTTTGGATTGGATGGCATGATGAAGTCCTCCTTGGGATTAGGGAAACGTCGCGGAATTGCCTAGGCTCTCCACCGATATCAGTAGCGACCAACCGAAAGCAAAATAAACCGACTGACTTCTATCGATGGACCCGTATACGTTTTGCGTTTCTTGGTGTCCAGAATTACATGAAAAAACTATTAAGTCAACGGATTGAAGCCTGCCGAGTGGCTGATTTTCGCAGGGAAAACCCGTTTGGTTGACAAAACGACCCGAATTGCAATCAGTTTGCGACGGGCAGGGTCCGGATGATATTTTTAATTTCCGATTCTATTTTCGTGAATTCATTGCCCTGTTTTCCATCGCGCATCCGCCGCACAACGATGTCGTAAGGGGCAACCACGAGATCTCCTACCGGAGATTGGAAGCGGACAATGGACTCCTGCCAAGCGGGGGCAAATTCCCAGTTTCCACGGTGCAGCACCCGTAGTGTTTCTCCCAGATAGCATCCGGCATAAAAGACCGCCAAATTGCGATGGTCTGCATTGGCCTCGTGGGCATTCCACGCATGGGATGATCCATCGATGAGGGCTTCCAGCGTCGCCAACGATTCCCGTGTGTAGTCGAGCAGCAATCCGGCAGGCTTGCATTGCAGGACCAATGTGTCGGCGTAGCCACGAATGTTGTCGGAGTTCAGTGTCATTGTCGAAGAAAAAGAGGGGATGGTCCGTGTGGACCATCCCCCCGTCCGGGTCAGCGCTTTACGCCCTTGTTCGGAAGACCGGGAGGAGGCATTCCCGAGTCGGGAGCCGGAGCTCCCGCAGCAGCCTTGGCCTCCGGTGCGTTGTTGTTGATGGGGGCTGTGGTGCCAGCCGGTTTCTCGGCTTCGGCGGTATCCGAGTTGCCGCATCCGGTGAGCGACCCCAAGGAAAACACAACCACTGCGCACAGCAAAATCTGTTTAATCACGAGAACGATCCTCCCGAACCTAGATTACCAGCGGTAATCCCAGAACGTATAGGCCCAGCGGCCGGCCTGCGTATTGAAGTCGCAGCGTTCCAGGTTGCGGTAGTCCATGGACTTGACGTGGCCGTCGACGAACGCGACCGACGCGCGTCCCGACTCGACATTGGCGCGGCTGCCAGCACGACCCTTGAGCGGGTTGTGGACATACCAAGTCCAGCCCTGACCCCAGTCGAAGCAGGCGGAACCGGGCATGTTCGGCCAGACGCCGGTGTTTCCGACACCAGACGAAGTCGCCGGACCACCGTTGTCCCAGGTGCTGTCCGCGACCAACATCACGATGTCGGCCGGGCGCTGGATGGCTGCGACCGATCCGTTGGCACCCCATTCCACGAGGAGAATGTTGACTGCCGTCTGGGCGAACGAACCGTAGTAGAGACCCTTCTGGTCCATGGTGGCATCGTACTGCTTGCCGGTGTAGGCCGGGATCGAGCCCTGCCAGCGGGAGCGGCCGATTTCGGGGCAGAAGCCGAGTTCCGTGTTCTTGATGTAGGGCATCAAGACCGAGTAGAACATCGCAGGGGTGTCAGTTGCAACACCCGGGTCGCCCCAGTCGGGGGTGGCACAGGGAACGTCACCGTAGATGCAGTGGCCGTTGTTGTCCAGCAAGGGCATTGTCTCGTCGTAGTCCTGGACATACATCAGGACGCCGAGAGCGGACTGCTTGACATTGCTGACACAGGAGATCTGCCGGGCCTTGGCGCGAGCCTGCGCAAAGACTGGGAAGAGGATAGCCGCCAGAATGGCGATGATGGCGATGACAACCAACAGTTCGATGAGGGTAAAGGCCGACTGGCGGCCGTTGTTTCGAATCATGAATGCCTCCCTTGGTCGTTTCCGGGAAAGATGGAAGCCCGTGAGGGTCCGGAAACGGAGACAGTGGACGAGGTCCACCGTATTCCATGGCCGATCGACCGGTCATTGGAATGGCATAATCTACCCGACCGACTGCGGGACGTCAAACCCCGTCACTCACCCAAATAGGCTTTCTTCACCTCGGGGTTGTCACGCAGGTCCGCGGCCGGTCCGGACAGGGTGATCGTCCCGGTTTCCAGCACATAAGCCCGTGATGCCACGCCAAGTGCCTGGTGGGCGTTTTGTTCCACCAACAAAACTGCGGTACCCGATTCGCGGTTGATCGATTCGATGATCCGGAAGATTTCCTGAACCAAGACCGGGGCCAAACCCAGCGATGGTTCATCCAGCATCAGGAGCCGCGGACGCGAGAGGAGAGCGCGGCCGATCGCGAGCATCTGTTGCTCGCCCCCGCTCAACGTGCCGGCATTCTGCTCGATACGTTCGCGCAACCGCGGGAACAAGCCCAGGACACGGTCGAAATCGGAATTGACTCCCGCCTTGTCGCGCCGCAGGTAAGCTCCGAGGTGAAGGTTTTCCCGGACCGACAGGTTCGCGAATATCCGGCGTCCCTCCGGACAGTGGATGAGTCCACGGGAGACTATTCCCGGCACGGAAACCCGGGTGATGTCCTCGCCAAGAAACTGGACACGACCTGAACGGGGACGAACCATCCCGGATGCGGCCTTGAGCAGGGTTGACTTACCCGCACCGTTCGCACCGATCAACGTCACCACTTCGCCTTCATTTACGTCGACGGTGGCCGAGCGCAACGCGTGGACGGCGCCGTAGTGGACGTCCACATTCTCGAGGGAAAGCAACGCACCCATCAGGATGCCTCCGATTCCGTACCCAGGTACGCCTCGATCACCTTCGGATTTCTTTGAATCTCCATCGGAGTACCTTGGGCGATCGGCTGTCCGTAGACAAGGACAGTGATTCGTTCGCAGACATTCATCACGACTTTCATGTCGTGCTCTATCAGCAGCACCGCCACGCCGAATTCGTCACGCAGTCGCCGGATCAGCACCATGAGGTCCCCGGACTCCTGCGGATTCATCCCTGCCGCCGGCTCGTCAAGCAGAAGCACCCGTGGCTTGGTACCGAGCGCACGC
>CAZYBA010000388.1:0-3343 GCA_964646105.1 uncultured Armatimonadia bacterium | reverse complement strand
GTCGTT
Source organism: uncultured Armatimonadia bacterium (assembly GCA_964646105.1). Lineage (GTDB taxonomy): Bacteria > Armatimonadota > Armatimonadia > Armatimonadales > Armatimonadaceae > CAIRTT01. The sequence goes on along the minus strand of CAZYBA010000388.1, from coordinate 3,337 downwards.
TGTGGCGATCGCCCCCGCGGCGACCGACGCGGGCTCGCAGGTCTTCGCAAGCGACTTCCTGCCGGGGGCGCACCAAGGAACCCGGATCGTGCCCGGGCCGGTGCCCATCGCCGACATCGCGCCCGGGGTCGAGCCAAGCCTGCAGGAACGGGAAAGGCGGACGTTGGCCGGCTTGAACGCATTGCACAAGGCGGGGCGTGCCGCCGATCCGCGGCTGTCGGCGCGCATCCGGGCATTCGAAACCGCGTACGGGATGCAGACCCTGGTGCCCGAACTGTTCGATTTCTCCAAGGAAACCGACGCTACGCTGGGGCTCTACGGCCTTAAACGGGGGCAGACGGACGGATTTGGCTGGCAGTGTCTGGCGGCACGACGTTTGGTCGAGCGCGGGGTTCGGTTCGTGGAACTGATCGACACCGGATCGTCTGGAAACTGGGACTCCCACGGGGACATGATGGACCACGCGCGCCTCGCCCGAAATGTCGACCAAGCGATCGCGGGGTTGCTCAAGGATTTGAAATCGCGGGGCATGCTGGACGACACGTTGGTGGTGTGCACCACCGAGTTCGGGCGGACGCCGTTCAACAATTTCGCCGACGCCAAGGGGCGCGAGCATCACAATTGGGCGTTTTCGTCGTGGCTGGCGGGCGCGGGGGTGCGGCGGGGAGTGGTCTATGGCGAAACCGACGAGTACGGGATCCGCGTGGCCAAGGACCCCGTGCATGTCCATGATTTCCACGCCACCATCCTGCATCTGATGGGTCTCGACCACCGGCGGCTCACCTACCGCCACAGCGGGCGTGACTACCGGCTGACGGATGTCCACGGCAACCTTGTCCGCGGGGTTCTGGCGTGACTAGGTTCCCCGAAATCCGTAATGAATATCCCGCAATTGTCCTGCGACCAGGTCCGTGGAGTCCGGGCACGGCAACGTCGTACGAAATACGCGCAGGTTGCCAGGTCACCGCTCGGCAACCTTGTACGCGGGGTTCTGGCATGACAACCGACCGGGTTGGCCGGTAACGGAGGGAGGGCGCAAATGGCGTGGGTACTCGATCTGGTGCTGATCGCCGGCTACTTTGTCGCCATTGCCGTGGTCGGCTTGGTGGCGGGAAAGCGTGAGGAGAGCCTCGACGATTTCGCGTTGGGGGGGCGACGTGTGCCGTGGTGGGCGGTGGCTGCCAGCGTCATTGCTGCGGAAACCAGCGCTGCGACATTCCTCGGTGCACCCGTCGAGGGGTATGCCAAGCAATCGCTGGCGTATGTGCAGCTGACCATCGGGTTGGTGCTCGGGAGATGGCTGGCCGCCCAGCTTTTTTTGCGCCCGTTTTTCGCCCATCGGGTGACCACCGTCTACGATTATCTGGGAATCCGGTTTGGCCCACGAACCCAAAAGGCGGTGAGCGCGCTGTTCCTGGTGATGCGAACACTCGCCAGCGGGACCCGGCTCTTCATTCCCAGTCTGGTGCTGGTGCTGGCATGGCAGTTGTTCACGCGCGAGGGCGGCGGGACCGTGACCGTGGCGCCGGTGGAATCGCTCGGCCCGTATGCGGTGGCGATTGGGGTCCTGCTTCTGGCCACCGCTGCCTATACGGTGCGCGGGGGAATCAAGGCCGTTATCTGGACCGATGTCATCCAGGCCGCGCTGATGTTCTCGAGCGCGTGTGTGGCGATCGGATTTCTGCTCCGCGATATCGGGGGGATGTCGGTCTTGCTGCGCGAGGCCCCGAAACTGGGACGTCTCGACGGCTACTTTGTTACCGGGTTCGAGAACCTGCAAACCGGCGGATTCGGGGGAGTGGTGCGCCATATCCTGACTGCCGATTACACGCTGTTCTCGGCATTGCTCGGTTCGACCGCGCTCAACCTGGCGGTCTTCACGGCGGATCAGGACATGGTGCAGCGTTTGTTGACTGCCGAGGACCATCGCAAGGCCCGGCGCAGCCTGATGACCGCCGCGGTCGCCGACATTCCGATCGCGGCGGTGTTCACCTTCATCGGGATCCTGCTGTTTGCGCACTATCGGCTCGATCCGACGCATCTGCCGAAGGCGACATCCGATGTGTTTGGCTCGTACATCCTCAACGAATTGCCACCGGGCGTCCGCGGCTTGGTGCTCGCGGGTGTTTTCGCAACGGCGATGGGGAGTTTGTCGGCGGCGCTGAATGCATTGGCAACCAGTGCGGTGAGCGACTGGGTGGTTCCGCACCTGCGCAAGTCCGGGACATTCTCGGACCGGCGTGCGGTGCGTGCGGCGCGGACGTCAACCGTGGTGTTTTCCGTACTGCTGTTTGCAGTGGCGGTGGCATTTGCGCAGGCCAAGGTGGCCGACCCGACCCTGCGGATCATCCCGATTGTCCTGGGAATCGCCGCGTTTCTGGTCGGACCGATGTTCGGTCTGTTCCTGCTTGGGGTGGGTACGCGCGCCCGCGGAAACGATACCGGCAATCTGATTGCGCTGGGGTGTGGATTGGCCACCACCGCGACCCTCGGGTTGCTGCAGGCCGTCGCGTTCACGTGGCTCGCGCTGATCGGTGCGCTGGTGGTGGCGGCGGTTGGGGCATGCTTCCCCGGCCCGTCCGGAACGAACCCCGAACCCGAACCGACGTCGTAGTGGTCGGCAACCTGTGCGACGCGGGACACTCGGGCGGGGCAATCAGGCGGACCGATTGCTGTCGGAAAAGGCGGGCCAATGCCGGCGCACGCGATGGCGCATTGTGCGGCGGTTGGGTTCGGGCAATCGTCGGGAGTGGGTTCACCCGGAGGGTGCGGATTGCTTTGCCTGTCTTGTCCGGGGGCGTGGGGTGTAGCGGACCAAAAGGTTGCACGGGAGGAGGACTGACAATGTCGAGCGAGATGGTACCGGTTTTCCAGGTGTCGGATGTTTCGGCGGCGGTGGAGCACTACACGAAGGTGTTCGGTTTTGACGAAGACTTCCGCTGGGGCGAATACGCCGGGATCTGTTGGGCGGGCGGGGCACGTCTGCATCTGAACGGCTTCGAGGCGGGACGGGCGCGTCTCGGTCATGGGGCTGCGTATTTGTTTGCCCCCGATGTCGACAGCATATACGCCAGGATTGTTGCGGCGGGCGGACGAATCGACCACCCGCTCGGCGACCAGGCCTACGGGATGCGCGACTTTTCGGTTTTGGACCCGGACGGCAACCGGTTGACGTTCGGGACGGAGATCGTCGCGGAGGACCAAGCGCAGGCGGATTGACGGCGGGTCTACGGAGGACCAAATGGACTTTCCGGAAGACAAAACCGCCCCGGGGACACTCCCGGGGCGGTTTCGATTGCGGATGGGTCGTATAGGACTCGAACCTATGACCCGCTGA
>CAZYBA010000387.1:0-3374 GCA_964646105.1 uncultured Armatimonadia bacterium | reverse complement strand
TTGATGTGTGTGGTAAAAGGCAATCTTGCAGGGTCGTGTTAAACGCCCCTGCTTGTTATTCGCCCTGCTGTGGCCGAAATGGGATTGCAGGGCAGGAGATTTGCGGACCATGGCGAGCAACGCAACGCAGGCGCCGAAGCCCCCGTCGAACTGGGAAGGGCTCGGCCCGTACCTCAAGGGTGTACGGGAAGAATTGAAGAAGGCCATTTGGCCGACCCGGACCGAACTGATCCAGGCCACTCAAGTGGTGGTTCTGATGATTGTCGGCATGGGGATCTTCTGTGGCGGCATCGACTATGTGCTCGGCCGTGTCTCGCAGTTCGCGTTCGGTAGGTAACGTTAGGAAACCCACAATGCCCACACAACGACATTGGTATGCGGTCCACACGTACTCGGGCCATGAGAACAAGGTCAAGACCACCATCGAGCGCCGTGCCGAGACCATGGGCCTCAAGTCCAAGGTGCGCGAGATTCTGGTGCCCACCGACACCGAGGTGCGCAACCGCAACGGCAAGAAGACCGAGGTCAAGAAGAAGGTCTTCCCCGGCTACATCTTGATCGACATGGTTCTCGACGACTCCACCTGGTACTTGGTCAAGAGCACCACCGGGGTCACAGGCTTTGTCTCGTCGGGCAACAAGCCGGTTCCGCTGAAGGACGAGGACGTTCGGGAGATCCAGTCCGCGCTCGATCCGGTGAACGCGGCGGCGCGTCCCAAGAAACTGTGGGAGAAGGGTCAAGTGGTGCGTGTCACCGCGGGTCCGTTCTCCGACTTGACCGGCAAGATCGAAGAGGTCAACGACACCAAGGAAAAGCTCCGGGTGATGATTTCCCTTTTCGGTCGCGATACGCCGGTCGAACTCGACTTCAACCAGGTCGAAAAGATCTAGTCGAAGTCCCCCTGGCGTCCGGTCTCGGCCGGCGCGTAGGAGACCGGAACATCTCCGGTCGTCAACACTACCCGGGGCTCCGGCCCCGATGAGAGGCAGAAAATGGCAAAGAAAGTAGTGGGAGTGGTCAAACTCGCGCTCAACGCGGGCAAGGCGACCCCGGCTCCCCCCGTGGGACCCGCCCTGGGTTCCTACGGCATCAACATGATGGAATTCATCAAGGGCTACAACGCGAAGACCGCCGACATGGCGGGTTCGATTGTTCCCGTGGTCATCACCATCTACGACGACCGGTCGTTTGTCTTCGAGACGAAGACCCCTCCGGCGTCCGACCTGATCAAGAAGATTCTCGGAATTCCGTCCGGATCGGCAGTTCCCAACAAGAACAAGGTCGGTGCCCTGTCGCAGGCTCAGTTGCGTGAGATCGCGGAGAAGAAAATGCCCGATCTGAACGCGCATGACATCGACGCCGCGATGAGCATCATCTCCGGCACCGCCCGCTCGATGGGCGTGACGATCAAGGAGTCCTGACCATGCGCAAGCAAGACCGAAAGCATGTTGTTTCCAAGCGCTACAAGGCCGAAAAAGTCAAGGTGGACAAGCTCCGCGCCTACGACTCGGTCGAAGCCCTCGATCTGGTGAAGGCCACTTCGTCCACCAAGTTCGACTCCACCGTCGACGTCGCGGTCCGCCTCGGTGTGGATCCCCGCCAAGGCGACCAAATGGTCCGCGGCACCACCGACCTGCCCCACGGCACTGGCAAGAGCCAGAAGGTGGCTGTCTTCGCCCGTGGCGCGAACGCCGAAGCGGCCACCGCCGCCGGTGCCGACGAAGTGGGTGCGGAAGAACTCATCACCAAGATCCAGAACGGTTGGCGCGACTTCGATGTCCTGGTCGCCACTCCCGACATGATGCCCGCGGTCGGCCGACTCGGTCGCTTGCTCGGCCCGCGCATGCCCAACCCCAAATCGGGAACGGTCACCACGGATGTTGCCGGGGTCGTCAACGCGATCAAGAAGGCCACCCGTGTCGCGTACCGCATCGACAAGGCGGGAATCATCCATTCCGCCATCGGCAAGGCCAGCTTCCCGACCGATCAGCTGCAGGAAAACCTCAATGTCCTGCTCAGCGCCCTGATCAAGGCCAAGCCGGCCAAGGCCAAGGGACGCTATGTCCAGAAGATCACCGTCTCGTCCACCATGGGCCCCGGTGTCAACATCGATCTGGCCACCGCGACCCGCACCGCCGAGCGCATCTAGTTCATTGCCGGCACGCCGGCAATCAACCAAACAACAAACCGCGCCTTCCCAACGGAAGGCGCGGTTTTTGTTTTGGATCCACTTGTGCAATCAGGCTTGCCCGCGACCCGGGTCGCCGGTCCCACCGAAGGAACCGGCACCCCGGGAACTGCATGCGGACTCAACGACGCCAGATCGGGCAGATCGATTCGTCGTCGATGTAGGTGGTCAGGCCGCTGCGACGGTCGCCAACGGGCCGAGAACGATTGGTGCGCATATGCACCGCGAAACTGCGGCGCGGAAAACCGGACGTGTTGGCGCCGGACCCGTGGAATGTCAGGCTGTCGTGGAAGCTGACCCCACCCTTGGGAAGGGTGCCCGACACTTCGTCCCAAACCGCCCCCTCCGGCAACGCGATCGACGAACGCAACGATTCGAGATCCTGTCCGAAAAAGTCGCCTTGGTTGAGAAAACCCCAGCGATGCGAGCCCCGCAGGAACGACATCGGTCCGCAGTCGTCCCCGACATCGGTCAGCGCCACCCAGGCAGTGAACAGTTCGCTGTCCGGCTCCCAGTCACCCCAGTAGTACTTGTCCTGATGCCAGCCGACATTGGCCTTGAGCGCGGACCCGGATGGCTTGACCAGAAGCTGGACCCACCAGGCCTGCACCCATTCGGCGCCGGTTATATCCAGGGCCCATTTCCCGAGGTTCGGATGGGCGATCAACTCGCGGATGGCAGAGCTGCCCAGCTGCGGTTGCTCGATCTTCACCAGAACATCCTGCCGGGACGGGTCCCCGCTGGTGCCGGCGTGAGGGGTGCCGGTGTCGTTGCCCCCATGCCGGAGCAACTCCTGCCCGTCCACCGCCCGGCTCACCAATTCCTCAGGAATAACCGCTTCTCGTACAACCGCGAAACCGTTCTCCGCGTACGACGACGCCCAGCTCATTTCCATGCCTCCCAGCCCCGGAATTCCATGTGGTAGCCTTCCCGAAATTTCGGGAATGGAGCGTATTCGTTGATTCCGTCCACCCCGTTGCCGCGGAACAGGAAGACTTCCCCGAAGTCGGGATTGGTCACCTTGGTGGTGGTGGGGATGTAGCGGATGGTCAGGCCGCAGCGGCGCCGCGACGACGTGTTGGCGTCGGAGCCGTGGACAATCCGCGGGTTGTGCACCGACACATCGCCGGCCTTGAGCTCGATATCGACCGCCTTGGATTCATCGCAGAATGCCTCGGGGGTCTCG
>CAZYBA010000386.1:0-3404 GCA_964646105.1 uncultured Armatimonadia bacterium | reverse complement strand
CCGTCAAAGCTGATCGTGACAAATTGCGGATCAAGGGACTTGAACTTCCGTTACCGATCGGCATCGGATGTGTCGATGACGAACCAAAACTCCGATTGGCGCGGGCGCTGGGTTTGGTCAGGCTTGGGTCACCCACTTCAGGTCGACCCCGGCCGCATAGCATCGTTCCTGCAGTTGCCCGACATGGATGCTGACATGGCGCAGGTTGAGCAGCAGGTGGTCGAGTTTGGGGAGTGAGTACCAGTCGAACCCGCAGGTTTCGGTCGCGAGGTCGAGTTCCGGAACCAATTCACCCAAGGCATGGTGAACGTGGTCGCAGTAGTCGAGCATTTCCTGCCGGGTGTAGGTTCGCACCGGCTTGGGGTCCGCCACTTCCCAGAGATCCGACGCATCGTCCTGGTGCTTCTCCCAAGGGGTGAACGACGCGAGGTCCTGGCATGCGTAGAGATGGGCGTAGAAGAGGGTGTGGTAGGCCATGCGCCAGAACGGGCGATGCGGGGTACCGATTTCCCACTCGGAATCGGGAATACGTTCGATGCACTGGCGCGCCATGGCGACCGAGGCGCGGAGTTGGCCGAGGAGGGCGGGACGGATATCCATGGGGGGATTGTACTCGGTGGGCGAACCGCCTTGGCGACAAAAAAAGACGCCGGCCACCCGGGCCGGCGTCGAAAAGTTCGGAGGACAGAAGCAGTTGGTTGGCCGCCGACTGGGTTGTCGGGCGTCGACGGCCACGGTTGCGGATCAGAAGCCGCCGAGGAACAGGCGCTTACCGGTTACGGTGATTCCCGCCATGCTGGGGGTGCTCAGGCCGGTTGCGAAGAGGGCCGCCTTGATTCCGGCGGCGGTGGCTGCCGAGAACGGGTGTGCTGCGGCAAAGAGTGCGGCTCCTCCGGTGACATGCGGCGCTGCCATGGATGTTCCGCTGTAGGACGCGTAACCGGCACCGCCGCCGGACAGGGGGACAGTCGACCAGATGCCGGATCCGGGCGCGCCAAGATCGACCGATGTCAGCCCGTAGTTGGAGAAGCTCGAGCGGGTTCCGGTGGAAGTGATGGACGCGACCGAGACGACATTGGCGTGGAGATAGCTCGACGGGTAGTGCGGGGTGGTGTCGTTGTTCGTGTTCGAGTTGCCCGCAGCGGCCACGAAGAGGATTTCGGCGCGCCGTGCCCGGTCGATCGCGCCGGACAGGGCCGCGGAGAAACCGCCTCCGCCCCACGAATTGTTGCTGGCGACAATGTTGAGACCGTGCCGCAGCTTGAGGTCGGTGACATAGTCGACGGCTTTCACTGCGTCGACGATGCTCCCGCCGGAGGCGCCGAGGAACTTGCAGGAAATCATCTTGACTTTCCAACAGACACCCGCCACTCCGATGCCGTTGCCGCCGACCGCGCCGATGGTTCCCGCGACATGGGTTCCATGGGAGTCCACCGTGCCGTCGAAGGTCGTGTTGTCGTTGTTGAGGAAGTCCCATCCCTTGGCATCGTCGACATAGCCGTTGCCGTCGTTGTCGATACCGTCCACCGGGTCGAACGGGTTGGTCCAGGTATTGGGGGCGAGGTCGGGGTGGGTGTGCATGACCCCGGTGTCGATCACCGCGACGTAGACGTCACTGGCACCGTACTGGTTCTTGGCCCAGGCCTGCGCGGCTGCGGAGCCGAATTGGTTGGTGGGGACACTGTTGGGACCGGCCATCCCCCAGAGTTTCTTGCCGGTGAAATAGGGATCGTTGGAGACAGCGTTGTGGTTGACGATCCAGTTGGGTTCGACGATGGCGACTCCGGGGGTCTTGCGCAGTGCCGCGACCGCATTGTCGACCGGGACGGCAGTGCGGATGACGGCGAAGCCGGGCTCGCCGAGGGCGATCATGGCGTTGGTCCGTACTTCTTCGACGGTCTTGCCCCCGACCTTGGCCAGTGCGCTGACACGTTGCGCCGGGTCGGAATTACGCTCGAACTGGACCAGCACCTCGAACGGTTTGAACTTGGGAGCGTTGTCGGACGGCAGTGCTGCCGCGGGGTTCGGCATCGGGCGGGCGGTGGTTTCGTCGGCGGCGACGGGAGCGATACCGACCGCGGAGAATGCGGCGGCGGCGGCGGCGATGGAGTTGAACGCGACGTTGCGCATGGTGTGTGATCTCTTTCCTTCTCGTATGTTCCGTGGAACTGCAGGACAGACGACCCGCCGAATTCCCGTGTTCCGTTCCCGGGCATTTTGGTGTGTGTGGAAAAACTCCCACGGGAGATTTGCCGTGAAACGGAACCGGACCGCCAGTTTTGGCTACGCAGCGGCGCGAGCGAGCTGGCAGGCTGTGACTTCCCGATGTTTGGGCACCGTCGGCAAGGTCGATTCGAGACTCCCCGTAACCCGACGGCCCAGGTTTTTTTCTGCATCGACGAGCGCGAGGAATCCGCACGTCGGGCGCTCGAGGAGGCTGCTCCCGATGTCGAAACGTTTGGAGCCGCCGGTTTTTTCGGAGTGGCAGTCCATTACCAAGGCTCCGACGACGCACACGGAGCCGCGTTTTGCCCGGTTGTCGTTTCGCCGCAGCACGCGGTGCTGGAAGTGCCGGTTTCCGAGGACAAAGACCGGTTCGAGACGCGTCAGCAGCGCCGTCGCCGCATGGCCAAGGCTGCGATACTGGCCTTCAAGGGTTCGCGTACTTTGCTGCGCGGAACGGTAGCGAGCCTGGTGCTGGGGTTGCCCACCGCGATTCCATTGGCTGCCCAGGTCGTTTCTCCCGGTCGATACGGACGTTGGTTTGAACGGCTGGTGGACCGATGGCTGCCGGAAGCGCGCACCGAATTGACCACACTCCACGATGGTGAATCGCTCTGGCACGGATTGCAGCAGGGCTTTACGGTGGAAGAAAAGGCGGATCGAGTTGCGGGTATGTTGCGCGCAGCCGGACTGACTTCCGGAACCGCCCGGATCGTCGCCATTCTCGGCCATGGTTCGACTTCCCTGAACAATCCTCATGAATCGGCGCACGACTGCGGCGCTTGCGGAGGCAGGCGCGGTGGACCCAATGCCCGACTGTTCGCGGCAATGGCAAACCATCCGGATGTCCGCCGTTTGTTGGCGTCCCGCGGTGTGGATGTATCACCAGACACGTGGTTCATCGGCGGTTACCACGACACGTCTTCGGATGAGGTCACCCTCTACGACACCGATCACGCGCCGGCTTCCCATGCCGGCGACCTGGAAGCCTTGCGTCGGAAACTGGAAAGCATGCGCGCCGGGAACGCGTTGGAGCGTGCAAGACGGTTCGAAGCGGCCGCTTCCGACCGAACTCCAGCCCGTGCGCTTGCCCATGTCGAGGACAGAGCCTACCAATTGGCCGAGCCACGCCCCGAATACGGCCATGCCACCAATGCGGTCTGCATTGTTGGAAGGCGTGG
>CAZYBA010000385.1:2373-3424 GCA_964646105.1 uncultured Armatimonadia bacterium | reverse complement strand
TGACTTCGACAATCGCCTCGGCAATCTTGTTGGTGATCAACTTGATCGCACGAATCGCGTCGTCGTTGCCCGGGATGACGTAGTCCACCTCGTCCGGATCGCAGTTGGTGTCGACAATGGCGACGATCGGGATACCGAGGGCACGGGCCTCGGCCACCGCGATGTGTTCCTTCTTGGTGTCGACGATGAAGAGGGCGGCGGGAAGGCGCGGCATGTCCTTGATACCGCCAAGGAACCGCTCCAGTTTGTCCTTCTCTTCGGTAAGCTCGGCGGCTTCCTTCTTCGAGTACTTGAGGAAGGTGCCTTCGGCTTCCATCTGGGTGAGTTCACGCAGACGTGCGATCCGCAATTGGATGGTGCGGAAGTTGCTGAGCATGCCACCCAGCCAACGCTGATTGACATAGTACTGGCGCGACCGGACAGCCGCTTCGGCGACCGCGTCGCTGGCTTGCTTCTTGGTGCCCACAAAGAGAATCGTGCCGCCTTCGACAACCGTGTCCTGAATGAACTTCTGGGCGTCGTCGAAGAGTTTGAGGCTCTGGTGCAGGTCGATGATGTAGATGCCGTTGCGCGATCCGTAGATGTAACGCTTCATCTTCGGGTTCCAGCGCCGGGTCTGGTGACCGAAGTGGACCCCGGCTTCGAGGAGGTCCTTCATCGCAATGCTGGCCATGATGGCAGTCCTTTCCTGGTTCGCGGAGCATCGCTCCCCTCCCCGACACAGCCCTTTGCGGGACCAGGAATATTGTCGGGTGCGGTCGGTGGGACGGTAAATCCCGAACCCACACGTGCTAAACCTCGGATTTATACCACGCGCGATCGCCAGGCGCAAAAACCCTGGCTACCGGTCAGCGAATGACACCGACACGCGACGGCGGCCAGAACACCGCCCGGGCCTTCCCCACCATCCGTTCGAAACGTATGCTTCCCCAGATGTGAGAATCGTGCGAATGGTTGCGGTTGTCACCGAGCATGAAGTAGTGGTTGGCCGGGATCTTGACCGCAGCCATCGAATAGTCGGGGTCCTCGCGGATGAAAGGTTCGTCTACCG
>CAZYBA010000385.1:0-2363 GCA_964646105.1 uncultured Armatimonadia bacterium | reverse complement strand
CAAAGTCGTCCCCGGAGTCAGGTCGATCTTGGCACCGGGATATCCCAGTTTCAACGCAAGCTCGGATTTCTCCATGCGCACCTTGCCGTTGATCAAGACATGGTCCTCGAAAATGCGCACCGAATCCGCGGTGTGATCCAACCCGAGACGGTCCGACAGCCAGGCGTGCAAGCCCGTGTTGGAGATTTCCGGCCGAACCGGCATCTGTTGGTCGTCGCACCCCGGCAAACCGCTCGGAATGCCGCCGCCCATCAACATCTCTTCGCCTTCGATCGAAAGGCGCGGACCCTTCACCTCAATGGTGTCCCCCGGGGTCCCGACGCAACGCTTGATGAAATCCTTGTCGTCCGCATCCGGAAGCGAAATGCCCGTACGCTTGCAATCCCCGGGGTTTGCCGACACACCAGGCGCCCGGAAAACAATGACGTCGCCACGTGACGGAGGCGCGAACCGGTAGGCGACCTTGTCGACCACCAGGCGATCCTTGATTTCAAGGGTACGTTCCATCGATCCGGACGGGATGTAGAACGCCTGCGCCGCAAACGGACGAATCAACAGGAACGCCAACGTCAGAACGAAGTTGACGGTGTCACAAACCTCGACCAAGCCACGGTGCTTGCTGTCACCCAGTTTGCGCAGGATCAGCCGCAGGAACGTGCAGCCGAGCACCACAAGAACCACCGACATGGGGTCGATGTTGGCGATCCGGTCTGTCCAGGGAAGATTCTCATTCATCGGCAGCTGCAGCCGCGTCCACGCCGTCCGGCGCCGCGACCAAAGGCAAGCATACCGTAAATTTGGAACCGTTACCCAGTTCGCTCCGGACCTCGATGCGCCCTCGATGCGCCTCGACAATATGCTTCACGATCGCGAGGCCCAATCCGGTTCCGCCGGTCGCCGTTCCTTTTTCGCCGGGAAACTTCCGCGCACGGTCAGCCCGCCAGAACCGCTCGAAAATGCGGGGCAAATCCTCGGACAACATTCCCATGCCCGTGTCCGAAACCACAAAACAGGCCTTGGATTCCACAACGGATGTCAAGCAGGACACGGTCCCGCCCTCCGGCGTGTACTTGATGCCGTTGTCAATCAGGTTGAACAGCACCTGATCGATCCCCGTCCGATCGCCCGAAACCCAAACCGGTTCGGCGGCGAACTCCGATTCCAGCAGCACCTTGCGCCGCGCGGCAGTCGGCTCCAATCGATCCACCACATCGACATGGACACCGCGCAAATCGAATAGCTCCGCCTCCTGCTCCGACGCTTCCGACCGCGCCAACAACAAGAGATCCTCTGAAAGCCTGACCAAACGGTCCACCTCACGGACAATCGTCCCCAAAAACCGCGGGGCCGCGTCCGCATCCGCCATCGCCCCCTCCGACAAGGTCTCCGCGAGGGCCCGGATCGACGCGAGCGGTGTCCGCAGCTCGTGACTGACATTGGCGACAAACTCGGTCCGCACGGTACGCAGGTGCACCAACTCGGTCCGATCCGTCAACACCAACACCACGCCACCGCCCCATTTCTTGGGAACCGACGATGCGCGTACACGGACAGTCCGGTCGCCGGTGGCACGGATCCGACACTCCACCTCGACCGCCACCTTCGAGTCCCGAGCCGATTCAATGAGATCCAACAAGGCGAGTTGGTGGGTCAATGCCACGACGGTCTTTCCCGTCAGTGTCGCTCCGAACCATTGCTCCGCAGCATGGTTGGCATATTGGACACGCCCTTGCCCATCGACAACCAACACCGGATCGCTTACAAACTCACCCAGTGTCGCCCACGGGCGCCCGGCCGTCTTCATGGTTGGAACTTGTACCCGACCCCGCGCACCGTCAGCAAATGCACCGGCTTGGACGGTTCCGGCTCGATCTTCTCGCGCAACCAACGCACGTGGACATCCACGGTCCGTTCGTCGACCAAGACATCCGCACCCCAGACCCGCTCGAGCAACGACGCCCGATCGAACACGCGGCCCGGATGCATGCAAAGCGCGGTCAACAGGTCGAATTCCTTTCGGGAAAGCTTCAATTCAACCCCACCGAGGCGCACTTCGCGTTTTTCCGCATCCAATGTCAGCCCCAGACTCGCCGAGGCAACCAACGGCGTGGCGACCGCAGTCTCTCCCATCTGGCTGGAACGACGTATCAGTGCCTTGATGCGGGCGATCAGTTCACGGTTGGCGAACGGCTTCAGGACATAATCGTCGGCGCCGATCTCGAGTCCGTGGACCCGATCCGACTCGGCAATGCGTGCGGTGAGCATCAGGATGGGCACCCGCGAGCCGGACTGGCGGATCAATCGACACACATCGAAACCGCTTCCCGACGGCAGCATGACATCGAGAACCACCAAATCAGGGT
>CAZYBA010000384.1:0-3425 GCA_964646105.1 uncultured Armatimonadia bacterium | reverse complement strand
TTTCGATTTGCGAACGCAGCCGCTTGAAAACGGCTTGGTGCTCGAGGCCAGCGCCGGCACCGGCAAGACCTGGACCATTGCCAGCCTGGTGGCGCGGGAAATTGCGCGTGACGATTCCCTGCGCATTGGGAATGTCATGATCACGACATTCACCCGGGCTGCCGCCGCGGAGTTGCGGGAACGGGTGCGCAAGCGCCTGATCGAGTCCGCCGAGCATGTCGATCCGGATATCCCTCCCGCGCCGAAGAAGAGCACGGCGGCCGACGACCCGTTGTTTGTGCTGCTGTGTGACGCCGATGAGCCGGAAAAACGTCTCCGTGCGGCTCGGTTGCGGCGGGCCGCGCTCGAGTTCGACACGGCAATCATCGGCACCATCCATTCGATTTGTTCCCGCATCCTCACCCTCGCCGGCGAGCCGATGCCGGGCATGGACGAGCAGCACGATGATCATCGGGTTGTGCGGGAGTTGGTCAACGACGCCCTGGTGGCGGAGGCGGGCGAGGGACGTTCGTGGGACTTCGAGCCGTGGCGTCAGGTGGTTTCGGCGTTCCTCAACCGCCCCGACGCGTTGCCGTGGTGGTCGCCGGAACTCGCCCCGACGGACAAGGAGAAGGTGGGGCATGCCGAGGCGCGCCTGCGCGATGTCCTCGAAAAATGGAAACAACGCTCCCAGCGGAAACCGTCGTACACCGAACTGGTGCGCCGCGCGGCGGAGCTGCTCGACGGTCCGGGCGCAGACACGGTGCGCAGCCGGATTGTCCAGCAGGTGACATTGGTTTTCGTGGACGAGGCGCAGGATACGGACGGCCTGCAGTGGCGGTTGTTCCACGGGCTGTTTCCGCCGACCAACACCGACGGAGCCCGCCTCGTTGCGGTCGGCGACCCCAAGCAAGCCATTTATTCCTTCCGTGGGGCCGACGTTCACGCGTATCTGGACGTGCGCCGGGAAGACCGGATGCGGACATTGGGTACCAATTTTCGGTCGGACCGGCCGTTGGTGGACGCGCTGAACCGATTGTTCGCGGGGGCGCGTTTCGGAGAAGAAATCGAATACCGCCCGGTTGCGGCGAGCGAGGGCAAGCAGGAATCCCGGTTGACGGGCGCGGCGCCGGTGACCGTGGTCGATGTGGACGACAACGACCAAGCCATGCGGATCGCGGGGCTTGCGGCACGTCGGGTGCGGCAGCTGCTGGCAACGGTGAGATTGAAGGACGACAAGGATGTTCCTCAAACCCTCCTTCCTCGTCAGATCTGTGTGCTCGCCCGATCGAACGCAGTTGCGGCGCGGGTCCAGAAGCTGCTGACCGCGAGCGGCATTCCCGCGGTGAACAGCGGAACCGAGTCGGTATTCGCCGGCGAAATGGCGGGAGCGCTGGCGACATTGCTCACGGCAATGCACCGTCTCGCCGACATGGGCCATGTCCGGCGTGTAGCCGTGGGCTTGTTCTTCGGCTATTCCCTCACCGATCCGGAACTTTTCCCCGCGGACATGCGCGAGGGTGCCGATCCCGATGCCGAACGTCCCGATGTTCTGCTTGGCATTCAGGAAAAATTGGCGTACTGGAAACAGCAGCTGGTCAAGGGAGGTGCGGCGGCCTTGGTGGCTGCACTCCAGTCCGACACCGACGTGATGCGGCGCATCTTGGCCGGGCCGGCTGGCGAACGTCGCCTCACCGATCTGGCCCATGTGGCGGAAATCTGGCAGGAGGAAACCCTCGGCAAGGGAATTGCCCCGGATGCGTTGCGCGCCATCCACGACCGGCTCGTCGCCTTGCCCGACCAGTCGGACATGGTGTTGCGGCGGGTGGAGAGCGATCAGGATGCGGTCCAGTTGATGACCATCCACCGCAGCAAGGGATTGCAGTTTCCGGTGGTGGTTGTGGCGGACGGTTGGAAGATGGACGACAAACGGGGAGCGGCCAAGGTGGCGGCGTTCCGTCGCACGGTCCAGCCCGCGGATGTCGCCCTTCGTCCGGAACTGCGCGACGCGCTCGGGAAGAAACGGACATTTGTGGATATCGGATTGTTGGCTGAATGTCCGCACGACGCCGCCGCGGCGTGGGCGAAGAAGGAGGCCGAGGACGAGCGACGACGACTCTTGTACGTGGCGCTCACGCGTCCCGAGCATCATTTGACATTGCTGTGGGCGTCGGGCGGCAAACCCGGGCTGCTGCAATCGACACTGAACGCCGACGCGTTGGTTCCGGACAATCCTGCCGACGAGACCGGGATCGAGATTGTGTCGTTGACCGATTTGCCGTCGATGTCGCCGTGGGCACCGGCGGGATCGGAGTCGGAACCGGAACTGGCGACCGCAGACGCGCCGGAGCGCATCGATGTCACGGCGCTGAGGACATCGTTCACGGCGCTGGTTGCCGCGCGTCACGCCCGGGCACCGGTGTCGGCCCAGGCCGACCCCGGCGAGTCGGGCACCGACGAGGGTGCTTTGGCAACTTCCGGGCGGCGGGGTGTGGCCGGCGACGATCAGCCGCTCGGAGTGCCGGAAATGCCTCTGGCACGGATTCGCGGTGGGACGTATTTCGGACGACTGGTCCACCGCATTTTCGAGACAGTGGATCCGTCGGTCGACGATTTGGAGGCCCATGTCGCCGCGATCTGCGGTCCGATTCTGGATGTCCCCGGTTGGCGCGAGCAGGCTCCGGCTGTGGTGGATGGCTTGACACGGTGTTTGCGAACACCGCTCGGATCGGTGCTGGGCAACCGAACCCTCGCCGATTTCCCGACTTCGAAACGTCTTGCCGAGTTGTCGTTCGATATCGGGGCGGGGTCGCGTGCGGACGGTGTCCGTGTTCGGGACATCGGGAAACGCTTGCTCGAAATCCTGCCCCCCGGCGACCCGTTGCTGCCCTACGCCGACCGCCTTGCCCATCCGTCGTTCTCGCAACCCGTGGCCGGCTTGGTGACCGGCTCGGTGGATGCGGTGCTGCAACAGGGCACCGACACCGCACCCCGGCTGATCCTGGTGGACTACAAGACCAACCGTCTCGACTCCGACGGCCATCCCGCGGTGATCGACGGGTACCGCCGCGCAGGAGTCTGGGCCGCGATGGAGGAGCACGACTACCCGTTGCAATTCCTCCTGTACGGTGTCGTGCTGCACCGCTTCCTCAGGTGGCGTCTCCCGGACACCGATATCGACGGCGCGATCACCGGGGTGGCGTACTGCTTTGTGCGCGGCATGGTCGGTCCGCAGACTCCGGTGGACAGCGACGGTAACCCGGCAGGGGTATTCGCGTGGCCGGTACCGCGCGGATTGTTCGCCGCGTTGTCGGACCTGCTCGCCGGCAAGGGAGGGCTTTGAATGGAAACGCAAACGGTCGGGGTGCGTGACATTTGGCGAGAAGCCGGGGTGGCGCACGACTCCGATTGGGCCGCGGCCGAGTTGCTGGTGCTCTTGGCGAAAC
>CAZYBA010000383.1:0-3432 GCA_964646105.1 uncultured Armatimonadia bacterium | reverse complement strand
TTCCAGGTTGCGCAGCGATCGCTCGACCGACTCGAGCGGGGACGCCGTGGTGCATTGGTCCTGTTCGACAATGAAATGCTTCGCCCCGGCCGCGACCGCCGCGGGAAGCAATGCCGTGTAATCGATGGTCCCGTCGCCCACAGGACGGAACCCGCCGTCCCCGCCCATGTCCTTCAGGTGCACCAGCGGTACCCGGCCCGCGTACCGGGCGAGCGTCGCAACCGGGTCGTGACCCGCCTTCTTCACCCAGTACGTATCCAGCTCCGCCTGAACCGCACCCCCCGCCGCGTCGAACAACGCGTCGAATCCGACACGGTCGCCGTCGGTGCGCTCGAATTCGAACGCATGGTTGTGGTAGCAGAGCACCAGGCCCGCCGCGGTGAGCGGAGCCGAAAGACGCGCCAGTTCGGCCCCGAGGTCCGAGAGCCCCGACACGGATTCCGACCAAGGTGCCCCGATCCACGGCACCACCACATGCCCCACTCCGAACACCAACGCGTCGTCAACCACGGATTGGGGATTGTCGCGCAGAGCGTCGAAGCCGACATGCATCCCGACCACGGCCAGTCCGTTGGCGTCGAGCAATGCCTTGAATTCGGCCGCGGTGCGCCCGTGCAACCCGGCGAGTTCCACACCCGCGTAACCGATCGTGCCGACAGCAGCCAGAGTCCCCTCCAGATCCGCGGCCAACTCGTCGCGCAGGGTGTACAGCTGCAGATTCACCGGAAAAGATACAGACATCAGATTCACCTCGAAGGTAGTTTCGGGACAGGGTACCGTGGCCGTCGGGGACTACCACCCCCCCTGC
This sequence comes from uncultured Armatimonadia bacterium, assembly GCA_964646105.1. Taxonomy (GTDB): domain Bacteria; phylum Armatimonadota; class Armatimonadia; order Armatimonadales; family Armatimonadaceae; genus CAIRTT01. The sequence continues at coordinate 2,624 of CAZYBA010000383.1, read as the reverse complement.
CAAGAGTTCGATATAAGTCGAACAATGTCCGACTCCAGCGATCGCCTGATCCTCGTCTTGCGTGCCCTCGCCGACCCCACCCGCCTCGCCATGGTCGAAGGCCTGCGTCAATGCGGCTCCCCCGTGGCCCTGCATCCGGACGGTCAGGCAGCCCGGGTGAACGGCGCCACGGTAGGCGAGATGTGCTGCCGGATCACCGGTTCCAAAACAGTCACCCCCACTCTCTCGCACCACCTGCGTATCCTGCGCGAAGCCGGTGTGGTCGAGACACGCCGTCAAGGTCGCCATCTGGTTTGCACATTGGTTTCCGAATCTCTGACCCCTCTCTCCGACTGGCTGAAATCCCATGATCAAGACCCATCTTTCCCTCAATGTCCGCGATGTTGACGCTTCCACGGCGTTCTACGAATCATTCCTGGGCATCCCCGCCCACAAGCGCCGGCCCGGTTACGCCAATTTCGACGCGGTCGAGCCGCCGATCAAGCTGGCATTGACCCAATCGTCGCCCGGCACCGCACCCGGCCCGTTGAACCACCTCGGCATCTTGGTCGACACTCCGGAGGAAGTGGCAGCCTGGAAGGGGCGCCTTTCCGCCCTTGGTTTGGTCGACAACGACGAAGGCGACACGGTCTGCTGCCACGCACGCCAGGACAAGTTCTGGGTGCGCGACCCCGACGGAAATGCGTGGGAGGTGTACGCCCTCCTCGACGACATGCTGGACGGCGCGCACGAGGCGCCCCCGACCGACACATCCTGCTGCGTCCCGGCCCCGCGCCGCGCAGTCGGCGGTCTTTCCCTTTCCATGGCCAAGACCTCCGACAACGGAGGTTGCTGCGGATGAAGACGATCCTCTTTGTCTGTGTCCACAACGCTGGCCGGTCGCAGATGGCCGAGGCGTTCACCAATGCATTGGCCCGCGAGCGCGGCATTGCGGTGCGCGCGCTTTCCGCCGGAACCGAAGGAGGATCGTCCTTGAATCCGGTCGCAGCCGCGGCGATGGCCGAGGTCGGGATCCCGCTCGACGGCCATTTCCCCAAGATTCTCACCCAGGAAATGGCGGACTCCGCAGACCGGATTGTCACCATGGGATGCGGGGTGGATGCGGAAAAATGCCCGGCCCGGGTGCATTTCTCCGACGACTGGGGCCTGGACGATCCCAAGGGCCGCCCGATGGAGGACGTTCGCCGGATCCGTGACCAGGTGCGTTCCAAAGTCGACGCATTGCTGGCGGAGCTGCAGTGACCGCGTCGCTGCGGAACCGTGTTTTTGCGGAGTTTGTCGGAACCGCATTCATTGTCGGCGCGCCGGTGGCGTTGTCGGCAGCCAGCCACCTGACCGGCGGGGATTCCACCTTGGCGGCCGCCGCATGGGTGAGCGGATTGCCGGTGGGCGCGATGGCCGCGGCACTCGCGCCGTGGGGCGGCGCCCACATGAATCCCGCGGTCAGTGTGGCATTGGCCGTCTCCGGTCGCTTCCCTTGGCGGATGGTCCCCTGGGCGCTGCTGGCCCAGCTTGGCGGCGCGGTATTCGCGTCGTTACTGGTTCACCTTTGCTTCGGACCGGGAGCGCACGGAGTCCATGTCCCTGCCATCTCGGCCGCCAATGCCGTCGGATTGGAACTCGTGCTGGCGTTCCTGTTGACAATTGTCGTGTTTGGCGCCACCGTCCACCCCGGCCATCGTCCATCGTCGATTCCGCTCGTCCTGACAGTCGCGGTGGTGTGCCTGGTCTGGGTCGGAGGACCCGCTACCGGCGGATCGATGAATCCGGCGCGCTCGACCGGACCCGCGCTGGTGTCGGGTGGGGATCCGCTCCGCTTTCTGTGGGTGTACTGGTTGGGCCCGATGCTGGGAGCGACCTTGGCGGCGCTCGCGTACCGGGCCGAATATCCGAACCGATAGGTTCGCCGCCGTGGAAATTCCGTTTTTTGCCAAGACGCCCACCAAACCGCAAGCCCGGTGACACCCCCCCCATAGTCAACCGACACGCCGGGGCAGTTTGGTTTCTGCCCGTCGCCCTGCCGATTTCCGACCGTCGCCGAGCCAATCATCCGGGGGATCGTAACGACCCGTTAAACATCGCGTTACGAATTTTCACAGGAAGTTAAACGCATCACAATACCGGGTTAACGGAACTGGCCGACCCGGATCGGAAACTTCGCCTGAAACAGGGACATTCCCGCGAGGAAAGTCCGTTTCAGGAGAAACCCATGCGCCAATCCCCCACGGCAACCACCAAGGCGTTCACCCTCATCGAACTCCTGGTGGTGATCGCCATCATCGCCATCCTCGCCGCCATCCTCTTCCCCGTTTTCGCCCAGGCCCGTGAAAAGGCCCGCCAGGCCAGCTGCCTTTCGAACCAGAAGCAAATCGGCCTCGGGTTGATGATGTACACGCAGGACTACGACGAGACCTATCCCACCGCGTACCAGTACAAGAACAACACCCTGACAACCAACGGCGGTTCCGCCGGGGGCTACATCCACTTCACCGCCACGGTCCACCCGTATGTGAAGAACGAGCAGATCTGGGTCTGCCCGTCCGACCCGAACCGGGGACTGCCGCCGGACAACGCCCCGTGTCCGAATTGGCTCGATGTCTCGATGCCCGGTTGCGAATCGCAGG
>CAZYBA010000382.1:0-3445 GCA_964646105.1 uncultured Armatimonadia bacterium | reverse complement strand
TTCTGGGCGGGCTATGTTCAACCCGGGGACGGTGCGGTTCTCGGCGGACCGCCCGATTCCAAGGTCGGGGTTGCGAAAACCCTCGCTTTCGTCGACAAAGGGGCCACTCCTCCTCCGCTGCATCTGCTCGCCGGTGGCGACCCGCACCGCCCCGGCCCTGTCGTCGAGCCCGGCACCCTGGTCGCCCTCCCGCGTTTCCAATGGTCCGCCCCGGAGCCGGTCGACCCGACCCGCAGCACCGGACGCCGCCTTGCCTTGGCAACCTGGATCACCCATCCTGACAACCCGCTTCCGCCACGGGTGGTTGTCAACCGGGTCTGGCAACACCATTTCGGAACCGGGCTCTGCGCGACGTCCGACAACCTCGGTGCGAAGGGTGCCACTCCCACCCACCCCGAGTTGCTCGACTGGATGGCCGATCGTTTCCGCACGCCGGAAGCGCAAGGAGGATGGGGCGGGCGCCTGAAACCGCTGCACCGGGCCATTGTCCTGAGCAAAACCTACCGGCAAGCGTCGCTGCATCCGTCCCCGGGCGTTGCAAACACAAAGGATCCGACCAACACGCTGCTCTGGAAATACCCGCGTCGACGTCTGGACGCAGACGCGATCCGCGACAGTGTCCTGGCGGTGAACGGCCGACTGGTGCGCACCCTGGGGGGACCGGGCTTCACCCCCACAGTCACCCGCGAGGCGCTGGAAGGCCTCAGCAAGCGCGGCGCCGAATGGCAACCGTCCGAATCGCGCGAGCAAGACCGGCGTACCCTCTACCTCTTCCTGAAGCGCGCACTGATTCCGCCGACGCTCACCGTGCTCGATTTCGGCGACACCACCGCTCCGCTTGCCCGCCGGGACACCACCATCGTGGCTCCGCAAGCCCTCGCCATGATGAACAACCCGTGGTTCCACGCGCAGGCCGACGCCTTTGCACGGCGGATCGAGACCGTCGCCGGGCCCGATCGCGAGCGGCAGATCGAGACCGCCTGGCGACTCGCGCTTTCCCGCAGCCCCACGCCGTCCGAGCGTCAAACCGCACGGGAATGGCTGGCGCGGTTCCGGCCCGCACCGAAGGCGGAAGCGACAGCCCCAGTACGTCCTGATTTGGCATCGCCCGCCGCCATCCCCGCGAATGCGCTGCGGCTTTGGTTACGCGCCGATGCCGGGGTCGACACGGATCCGTCGGGTCTGGTGCAACGGTGGCGCGATCAAAGCGGCAACGGGTTCGACGCCGTGCCGGTGTCGGGCAGTGCGCCCAAGCGGGTTGGCAACACCATCGATTTCGACGGCAAGGGCAACTGGCTGCGCGTCGATCATCCGCTGATCACCAACCAACAATTCACGATCGTGGCGGCGGTCACCGACCGGGGTGGCGCCACGCTCCGGGAGATCTTCTCGAACTGGAACGGCAGTGCGGGCAACTCCACGACATCGGTGTTTCTGGGCTCGGTCGGCCCCGACCAAGTGCGCTTCACCGACCAATTCAATCCGGCGGGAACCATCCGCAATCCGGCCCGACGTCATGTCCGGACCGCCGTTTCATCGGAATACGGCGCGACGGTCCTTCAAAACCGCCGTGAGATCGCCCGCTCCGGGGGGCCGCTGGTGGACCGCAAGTTTGCCACCCCGTGGGTGATCGGGCAACAGGGCAACATCATGGGCGAGTACTGGAACGGGGAAATCGCCGAATTGCTGGTCTGGGACCGCGCCCTTTCGGAAAGCGAGTTGACGGGAGTCTGGAACCATCTGGCGAATCGGCATCCCATGCCGGCACCCCAGGCACCGCCCCGCGCCCCGGATCCCGGATTGGCGTCCCTGGCGCGCATCCTGATCAACACCAACGAGTTTGTGACCATCGACTGAAGGTATCCGAACATGTCCGAACCAACCCGTCCGCAATCCTCGCCCGAGTTCCCATGCCGTCGATCGCGACGCGAGTTTGTCTGGGAAATGGGCGCGGGATTTGCGGGAACCGCACTGGCGGCGCTCCTCAGCGACGACGGTTTCTTCGGCGGCATGGCGCATGCGTCCGATGGAAAACCCGCGCCCCCACCGCTAAAGCCACATTTTCCGAGCAAGGTGAAGAGCGTCATCTTCCTGATGATGAACGGCGGCCCAAGCCATGTCGACACATTCGACTACAAGCCGTCGCTGGCCAAGTACGCTGGTCAGGAACTGCCGTCGAGTTTCCAGTTCATCAACTCCGGCGGCCGCAAGAAGGGCTATCTCACGCCCGCCGTCCGGTCTTTCCGGCCCGGCGGCAAGAGCGGGCTGATGGTCTCCGACTTCTTTCCCAAGGTACGCGAGCACGCCGACAAATTGGCGTTGATCCGCTCCTGCCACACCGACAGCCATGCCCACGGGTCGGCGTTGGTGGCGATGAATACCGGCAGCGCACTGGTCGGAAAACCATCGCTGGGCAGCTGGGCGGTCTACGGCATGGGGGTCGCAAACCGCAACCTGCCGGGCTACGTGGTCATCCTCGACAAGCGAGGCGGGCCGATCAGTGGTCAGCCCAACTGGGGCGCAGGCTACATGCCGGCGGCCTACCAGGGAACCCTCTTTCGTCCGGCCGGCGACCCCGTGCTCGACCTGCGCGGCCCTCTGGACCGTAAGGACCAGCGCGCCGAAATCGACATGTTGCAAAAGCTCAACGACGAGCACCGCCGTGCCCGTCCGGGAAGCGATGATCTGGCCGCCCGGATCCAAAGCTACGAACTGGCGTTCCGCATGCAGTCCGAAGTGCCCGAGGCGGTGGACCTATCGAAGGAATCGTCCGAGACCTTGTCCTTGTACGGCGTGGGCGGCGGGCCCACCGACGAATTCGGGCGCAACTGCCTCATCGCGCGCCGTCTGGTGGAGCGTGGCGTCCGGTTTGTGCAACTGTACTCCGGCGGGGGGCACTTGGAAGAGACTTGGGACGCCCACGAGAGTGTCGAGAAAAACCATGGTCGGCATGCCGCGGAGGCCGACCAACCGATCGCGGCGCTTTTGACCGATCTGGAGCGACGCGGATTGCTGGAGAGCACGCTGGTGCTCTGGGGCGGCGAGTTCGGCCGGATGCCGTTCTCCGAAGGGGTCGGAGTGGATGGGCGCAACCACAACCCCTATGGCTTCACGATGTGGCTGGCGGGAGCCGGGGTCAAGGGCGGGGTATCGCACGGGGAGACCGACGAATTCGGCTTTGCCGCGGCGGTGGACAAGGTGCACCTGCACGACATCCACGCCACCCTTTTGCACCTGATGGGCTACGACCACACCAAGCTCACCTACTTCTTTCAAGGCCGCGACCAACGCCTTACCGATGTTTACGGAAATGTGGTGCGCTCGATATTGGCGTGAAACGGTGGGAAGGGTTTGGGCTGCCCCGCACCCCCTGGGATCAGGACCGCGTACTCAGGGACAACCCCGGAAGCGCCAGAGCAGATTCGCTCCCCGTTCCTGAGCCAAA
>CAZYBA010000381.1:1870-3484 GCA_964646105.1 uncultured Armatimonadia bacterium | reverse complement strand
CGGAGGCCGCGCACGGCACGGTGACCCGCCATTACCGGATGCATCAGCAAGGCAAACCCACTTCCACCAACCCGATCGCGTCGATTTACGCTTGGACCCGTGGCCTGCAGTTCCGCGGCAAGTTCGACGACACGCCCGATCTGGTGGCGTTCGCGGAAACACTCGAGAAGGTGTGTGTGGACGTGGTGGAAAGCGGCCGCATGACCAAGGACTTGGCGATCCTGATCGACAAGGACCATCCGTGGCGCACCACCGACGAGTTCCTGGACGACATCGACAACGAACTCAAGGCGCGAATGTGAGCCGCGGCCGGGGCGTTTGAATCGTCCCGGGTGCTGAGACGGAAGAACCCTCCCCTGCCGGAGATACCGGTGGGGGAGGGTTTTGTTTTTCGACTTCTTCGGGACAGGCCGCGGCGGGCATCGCCTCAGAAGAGTGTCTTGGTGCCGAGTATGTCGTCCTCGACCTTGCCCCACCAGCGCGAAAACCGGGGTGGCGCGGGGGCGTTCCCGGTGGTCAACCGATCGCTCGCGTCGACCAGATCGAGAGAGACACCGCGTGCTGTCACTGCACGGACGATTTCCTCGAAACGATTACCGAGTGTGGCGGTGGTCGCGATCCGATGTTGGTCAGGCGCGATTTCGGGAAGGATGTCGGCGGGGTCGCCCACGACGATTCGCCCTCCTGCGGGGTGGTTGCGGGCGGTCTCGGCAAAGCTTTCCGCCAGGAATCCGAACCGCTTGACCGAGATTCGTTGCCCGGATGCGAGCGTCGTGTCGAGGACGAAAACCAGCGGGGTCTGCGGGAAATGTTCCAGCAGCGGGTTGGCCGGGGCGGCCAGATGATCCCCATGGACCCAGATCAGGTCGGGGGGGGATTCGAGTGAGTCGACGGCCCGGGTTCGGGGCATGTCGACGTTTTGCGGCGGATTGGACTGTGCTTGGAACGTGTCCCGAGGCGATTCTGGCGGAGCCATCGGCAGTGCTTGCAGGCGTTCGAGGCGGGTTTCCTTCGGTTCGGCGAACGGGCATCCGCGACGCGCCTTCGGGCAGGCGTCGCACAGGTTGGAAAATCGTTCGACATTGCCTCGGGAGAAAAGGTAGGGCTGGTGGGAGAACGTGGATCCCACCCACTGCCAGCTGAGATTGTTGGACGCCGGGTCGCCGTCGAGGAGGTGCTGCAAAAACCACGCCGCGCCGTCCTGCCAGCGCACGCGGCGGTGGTGGATGACATACGACGCCAGCCACATGCGGGCTTGGTTGACCACATAGCCGGTGGTGCGCAGCCGTTCGATATTGTCGTCGATGCAGGCGAGGCCGGTTGTGCCGAAGCGGATATCGTCCGGGAGTGGCGAATCGCCTTGGCCCACCTTCGAGGGTTCGATGTCGGCCCAGAGGGCGTTGTCGCCGAGTGTCGCCCGCACACGCTGGAAGTATTCGCGCCAGGCCAGTTCTTGGATGAACTTGCTGGGAATCGATTTTCCTGCCTTGCGGAGGGCGTGCTCGCGGGATTCGGGGAGGGAGACGAGTCCGTGGCGGATCCACGGTCCGAGTTGGCTGGCCCCCGTGTCGTCGCCGACGATGCTGCGGCGTCCGGCGTACTGGGAGAGCGGGA
>CAZYBA010000381.1:0-1860 GCA_964646105.1 uncultured Armatimonadia bacterium | reverse complement strand
CGCGCAAGCGGCGCAGTCCCTCCGAGCGTCCCCCGATCCACGGCGAGAGTGCGTAGCCGGTGAACGGCAACCGTTCGCGGTGGGCCAGCAGGTTGGCCAGTGTCTTTTCGCGGTCGGAGTCGGGTAGGGGAAGCTCGGTCAAGTCCACACCGGGGTGAAACGTTACGGACCGGGAGGCTGGTTCCCGGCGGTTTCGGGCATGGGTTCCGGGAGAAGTTAAGCGGACGGGACCGGGGACCGGGTTGCGCCGGATCTTGTTTCGTTTTTTTCGTAAACGGACTTCCGGATTCGATCACTCTGCGTGCAGTGGAATCGTGACAGAACCCTTTGGGACGGTGATCCCGGGAGGGTTCGCCTGTGGATGGAAAAGGAGATTTCGATGGCAGATCCGTTTTCAACCCGCCTCGACCTGCTCGACGAGTACGAGGCGCTCGGCGGTCCGGGAACCGCGAGTGTGGTGAAGGTCCGGGTGACCGTCAGCCGTCAAAGCCGCAATCGATTCAAGATCTACGGCCGTACCGGCTACATCGGCGACTGGCGTTATTCGTCGGGTCCGATCGCGACCCCGCGCGAGTTCATTTCCTGTTATCTCGAGTGCCTGGACGCGTGCGATGAGTTTTGGAGCAGCGACCTCGATTCGGATCTTCCCGCGCTGATCGAGTTTGCACCTGAGTTTTTCACCGAGGTCCAGCGTCTCTGGGACAGTGGGGAATGGCAGTACGAGGAGGGCGAGGAGTCGTCGACCGAGACGGCCTGAGTTCGGATGCGGGAGCGGGGGAATCCCGTTTCCGCGGTTCCCATCGTAGACCCGGTCGGGCGTTTGGTGCTTTTGCGAGCAGATCGTCCCGACCCGGCTTGTTGAATTAAAAGGAGACACACACCATGCATCGTTTGCCCGAATTGAGGGAAATCAAGCAGATCCCGATACCATCGTCGTATCAGAACGGCGGTCCACAGCGCATCAAGGATTTCCTGAACGGTTTCCAGATGGCCTGGGAAATTGCGTTGCGCATGCAGGAAGGGCGGGACCCGTACGCGCCGCGTCCCGATGACGAGGACGAGGACGACTGAGGCGACGTTGCGTGTGGGGGTGTTGGAGGGTGCCGGGGGGCGATGCGGGAACGGATTGCCGTTCAAATCGCACCGAAATAATCGTCGGAGGGCAGTCAAACCAGTTCGGCGGAGTAGACGCGTGGCATTTTGCGTGCCGGCAGACCATAATTCCCCTGCCGCGTCGCCAAAGCCGCCGGGTGCCCCCGGGACCTTGTCCGTCTGGTCCGGGGAGTTTTGAGCACCCTGCTGCGGCCGCGCCCTCCCTGTTATGAGTATTCTGACTGTTTCCAATGTTTCGAAGAGTTTCGGTGCCGACCAGCTTTTCTCCGATGTGACGTTCAGCATCGCGGCGGGCCAGAAGTTCGGCCTGGTGGGGCGCAACGGCGGCGGCAAAACCACGCTGTTGCGGATCTTGCTGGGCCAGGAGCTTCCCGACGCCGGGGGCAGCGCGCCCGCGAGGCTCAGTTTGGCGGCGGGACGTCGCATGGGCTACCTCAAGCAGGAGGCGCCGGTGCATCCGGAACGCACGCTTGCGGAGGAAGTGGAGGTTGCGCTCGAGCCGTACCGCGCCGCCCAGGCGGCGAGCGCGGCGGCCGAGATCGCGATGAGCGCGGCCCAGGGCGACGAGGCACTCGCTGAGGCGCTTGAAGCGTACACGGCCGCGTACGACGAGTTCGAATCCCGTGGGGGATGGGAACTGGAATCGAGTGTTGAGGGCACCCTGCTGCGCCTCGGGTTCACGTCCGCCGACATGAACAAAGCGGTCGGCGACTGCTCCGGGGGCGAACAGACCCGCCTGGCGCTCGC
>CAZYBA010000380.1:3245-3493 GCA_964646105.1 uncultured Armatimonadia bacterium | reverse complement strand
TCCCGTTCCTTGGTAATCGCCAGCGCCTCCCAGACCGCATCGGGCTGATACGGATACACCGGAACCCCGCCGATCCGCCGATCGAGCACCCCTGCCGAGGCCAGCGCCCAGTCCCGCAGCAATAGCGACGGCATCCGCAACCGGCTGGCCCGGGCGTGCAGGCGGTTTTCGGCATCGCGGTTGCGCAGCTCGGCCGGAAACCGGCGCGACTGCCGGTAGGCCGCGCTGGTCACCCGCCACCGGGGCAT
>CAZYBA010000380.1:0-3223 GCA_964646105.1 uncultured Armatimonadia bacterium | reverse complement strand
GAGGGGGTATTCGCTCTGGACGCCGAAGTCTTCCGACGTCTTCACCAAACCGGTTCCAAAAAAGTGCTGCCACATCCGGTTCACCTGCACCCGCGCGGTCAACGGATGCTGCGGCGAGACCAGCCACTGCGCCAGCCCCAGACGGTTCGCGGGCGCTCCCTCCGCAGGGGCGGGAAGGAATGCGGGGGTGGAGAACGCAACCTTTTCGAGCGGCTTGAGATACTCTCCCCGATCGAGAATGTGCGTTTCGCGCGGCTGCGAGTCGCTCATCACCATCACCCGGGGGAGTTGGTCAGCCCGGTAGGCGTTGAGTTGCCCGCGAATCTGATCAGCCTGCGTCAGCACCGGCAGCTTGCCCGCCAGGCTGCCGCGTATCTTCTCATCAAAGTGCTTCCGCAGCCCCGGTTCGATCGATTTCTTCTCGTCCTCGGTCCGTTCTCCCTCGGGCTTCCGCAGCACTGTCGCGAGGGGATCGGGAAGCCCCTTCCCCTCGCCCGGTTTTCCATCGACAAACAGCCCCGCCCGCCACCCCTCGAACGCGGCGTCGGCGATCGGTTTGGCCGCCGCATCGGCATCGGCAATCCGCTTCTCGAACTACGCAATCCGCGCCTTGTTCTCTTCCGTCGGGACCTCGACAAAGGGGGGGGCCACCCGGATGCGCGACGAGAAATACTGCGGTACCCCCGATTCCGGCAGCCGGTTGAAGGCGTCCAGCAGTCCGTAATAGTCCCGCCGGGTGATCGGGTCGTACTTGTGATCGTGGCATTGGGCACACGCCATCGTGAGCCCCAGCCAGGTTGTGGCGGTGGTGTCGACGCGGTCGAACAAGATCACGAACCGCTGCTCTTCCGGAATCGCCCCCCCTTCGCCGTTCAGCAGGTGGTTGCGGTTGAAGCCGCTGGCGATTTTCTGGTCGAGCGTCGCATCGGGCAGCAGATCCCCCGCGAGCTGCCAGGTCGTGAATTGGTCGAACGGCAGGTCGCTGTTGAGCGCCCGCACCACCCAGTCCCGCCAGATCCATTGCCAGGTGTCGCCATCCTGCTGGAACCCGTTGCTGTCGGCATAACGGGCGGCATCAAGCCAGGGAAGCGCCATCCGCTCGCCGTAGTGCTGGCTGGCCAGCAGCCGATCCACCAGATTCTCGTACGCTTGCGGATCGCGGTCGTCCACGAACTGGTCCACCTCGGCCGGAGTGGGGGGCAGGCCGGTCAGATCGATGCTGAGCCGTTTGATCAGCGTGGCCCGGTCCGCCTCCGCCGACGGCTGCAGCCCTTCCGCCTCCAACCGGGCCAGAATGAACCGGTCGAGCGGGTTCCGCGCCCAGTGCTCCTCCCGCACCGCGGGTTCGGCGGGACGGACGGGGGCCACATACGCCCAATGGTCGAGGTATTCTCCGCCTTCCCGGACCCAGCGTTCCAGCAGTTGCTTCTGGGGGTCGGTGAGCCGCCGGTTGGAATTGGGCGGGGGCATCAGCTCATCGGGATTCGTCGAACGGATCCGTTGGATCAGTTCGCTGGCGTCGAGGTCGCCCGGGACGAGTGCCTGTTTGGTGATGGCATCCTCCCGGCGATCGAGCCGCAGTTCGGCCTGCCGCTTGTTGCCATCCTGCCCATGGCAATAGAAGCAGTTTTCCGACAGGATCGGACGGATGTCCCGATTGAAATCGAGCCGGGGTTCAGCCCCCCGCAGTGCGGCGGGAGCGGTGGCCAGCCCGGCGACCAGCCAGAGGCAGGCAATTCTCAAACAGCGGTGCGGAAGGGGATCGGTCGGGCGCGTCACGGTCGAAGGCTCCAAAACAGGCATCTCCAGACTCCATTCTACCTCGTTGGCAACCCGGGGCGACAGGCAGACGACCCCTCACCCGAGGGAGGCGTTCGCGCTTTCCTCGCCCGCGAAAAAATCCGCCTCCGGGGGGCTCAGACCGCTCACCGTGGCGCAGGCATGATTACGAACTTCGGACCACGATTCACAAACCACGCCCCGTCAGGCGGGGGAGTAGCCCCGCGGATGGGTCCGGTGCCAGTTCCAGGCGGTTTCGATGATGTCCCGCAGGTCGACATGGCGGGGTTCCCATCCCAGCACAGTGCGGGCGGTGTTGACGGCGGCCACGAGGTGTGGTGGATCGCCCGGACGGCGGGGCTGCTCGATCGTGCGGATTTCCCGCCCGGTCACCTGTTCACAGAGACGTACCACCTCTTTGACGCTCCAGCCGCGGCCGGTGGCCAGATTGCAGAACAGCTTCTCCCCCGGCTGGATCTTTTCAAGAGCCGCGAGGTGGGCCCGCGCCAGATCTTCCACATGCACGTAGTCGCGAATGCAGCTGCCATCAGGAGTGGGATAGTCGGTTCCGAACACCTCGAGATGCGGTCGCTGACCGGCGGCGACCTGCAGTGTCAGGGGAATCAGGTGCGATTCGGGAGTATGGTCCTCTCCCAGGGTGCCATCGCGATGTGCCCCGGCGGCGTTGAAATACCGCAGGGCGGCGAACCCGAGTCCCCACGCCGCCGCACAGTCCTGCAGCATCCATTCAATCATCAGCTTGCTGCGGCCATAGGGACTGACCGGGTTGGGGAGCGATGTCTCCAGGATGGGAGTTTCGGTGGGAATGCCGTAAATGGTGCAACTGCTCGAAACGACCAGCTTCTGCACCTGGTGCCGCGCCATCACCTCCAGCAGGGCCAGGGTGTTCGCCACGTTCTGGTGATAGTACAGCAGCGGTTCGCGCATCGACTCTCCGACGCTGGCGACTCCGGCGAAATGAATGACGGCGGCGAAGCGGTGCTGCTCAAACGCGGCATGGAGCGCGGTCCAATCGGCCAGCTCTCCGACGATCAATTGCCGGCCCCCCACCGCCTCGGCATGCCCGACCGAAAGATTGTCGTAACTCCAGACGTCGTATCCCTGCTCGCGCAGCAGTCGGACCGTGTGGCTGCCGATGTAACCCGCCCCACCGGTCACCAGAATTCGCGCTCCGTGCATCCTCAATCCGTTCGACAGGCTGGCACCGGGAAGGAAATCCCTCCGGAAATCGTAACAAAAGCAGAATACAGGCTGCTCTGGGGCGGTTCAATCACGCCCGCCCGTTCGCCCTGGTTCGCCCAATTTTTGAGCAGCTGACTTCGCATGACTGCGTGGTGAGTGTGGAAGGGCCATGCGGTCTGAGTCTGTCAAGGCGATGTTGAAGAAATTTATAACGAATCAACACTGCGACCCTTTATAAAAA
>CAZYBA010000379.1:3043-3507 GCA_964646105.1 uncultured Armatimonadia bacterium | reverse complement strand
GGACTACCTCCACAACAACACCACCGGACAAGTGGCCGCGTTCGTGGTCGAACCCATCCAAGGCTGGGCAGGCTCCATCATGCCTCCGGACGATTTCTTCGCCAAGCTGCGCGCGTTCTGCGACAAGCACAAAATGCTCCTGATCGCCGACGAAGTGCTCACCGGGATGGGGCGCACCGGCACCTACCTCGCCATGGAACACTGGAACACGGTCGCCGACATCACCACGCTCGGCAAGGGCTTTGGCAACGGCTTCCCGGTCACCGCCATGGTGGCCCGCAGCGACATCAAGCAATCGTTCGAATCCATCTCCGCATCCACCAGCTACGGCGGAAACCCCATGGCCTGCGCCGCAGCGCTGGCGTCGATCCAAGTCATCGAGGAGGAAGGCCTGCTCGAGAACGCCAAACGTCTCGAGACCTACTTCCGCGCCCGCCTCGAAAAAATGAAGGCGGAGCATCCGA
>CAZYBA010000379.1:0-3033 GCA_964646105.1 uncultured Armatimonadia bacterium | reverse complement strand
CCTGCTGGGCATCGAACTGGTCAAGGACCGCGCCACCAAGGAGCCGTTCGACGAAGCGGGCAAGCGCATTTACCAGTCCGCGTTCCGAAAAGGTCTCGCCTGGATCCCCGCCGGCCACATCCTGCGCCTCTCCCCGCCCATCATCATGGACGAGGAAATCGCCGCCAAGGGGATGGACATCCTCGACGACGCCATCCACGAGACCGAGCGCGCGCTCGGGGTCGCCTAACCCGCACCCACCCCAACGGAGAACCCCATGTCCGACATCGACTGGACCAACGACTTCGAACTGCAAGGGCAGGCGCGCGCCGACGCCATCGACGCCGCGCTGGCCACCATCGCACGCTGGGGGTTGGTCATGCCCGACTTCAACCCCATGCCCTTGCATTTTGGCCTCCACGACTGGGAAAACATCGGCGAGACCGAATGGTGGATTGTCAACGACACCACCAACAACTATTGCGGCAAGTTCCTCTTCCTCTTCGACGGCCAGCGTTGCCCGGAACACCACCACAAAATCAAGGATGAAACTTTCTACATAGTCCGTGGCGATGTGGAGATGACCATCGACGGCCACACCCGCATCATGAAACCCGGTGATGTGCTTCAGGTGTCCCCGGGACAACGGCACACGTTCGCTGCCCACGGCGGACACTGCCTCGTGCTCGAAGTCTCCCTGCCGTCGATCCCCGGCGACAACATCTTTGTCGACACCCGGATCGGAAACAACGGAGTCCTGTGACAAATCTAAGGACGCCGTCCCGACCGGAATCCCGTCACAGGGTCCGCACCGCGCAACACCGACACCAACCACGGACCAGCTTATGAAAACCTACCGCATCGGCCTGCTCGGCGCAGGATTCATGGGACGCACGCACTCCTGGTGCTGGCAGTCCCTCCCGTACTTCTACACCGGACTGCCGTTCCGGATCGAACTCGCCGCGGTCGCCACCAGCCGCCCCGAAACCGCCGAAAAGGCACGCGCGGAACTGGGCTACGCCCGCATCCACACGTCCGCCGACGCCCTGCTGGCCGACCCGGAAATCAACATTGTCGATATCGCCACCCCCAACCACCTCCACAAGGACGCTCTCCTGGGCGCACTCGCCAGCGGCAAGGCGGTCTACTGCGACAAGCCCCTCACGGGAAATGTAGCCGCCGCCCGGCAGATCGAGGACGCAGTCCGGGGCACCGACACCACCCGCGTCCAAATGGTCTTCCACAACCGTTTCTTCCCCGCCACCCTGCGCGCCAAGCAAATCATCGAGTCCGGACAACTCGGCGAACCCGTCTCGTTCCGACTCGAATACCTCCACTCCGGAAATGTCCCCGAAGGCAAGCGCATGGCCTGGAAAGACCGCCGTGACTTCGGCGCCGGGGTCCTCTACGACCTGGGCTCGCACGCGGTCGACCTCCTGACCTGGCTCTGCGACCGCCCGATTGTCGATGTATTCGCTCGCCAGAAAACCCTCCATCCCCTGCGTCCCTCGCTGGAAGATCCGTCCGTGTTGGTGGAACAAGACTCCGACGACCTCACCTTGATGAATGTCGAACTGGCCGGCGGGGCCATCGGAACCATCGAAGCCAGCAAGATCGCCACCGGCGCCCAGGACGAACTGCGCTTCGAAATCCACGGCACCCGCGGCGCCCTGCGCTTCAACCTGATGGACCCGAACTTCCTCGACTGGTTCGATCTCACCGACCCCGAAACCCCGCACGGCGGTTTCTCCGGATTCCAACGCATCCACTGTGTCCAGCGCTACGAGCCACCCGCCTGCTTCCCCGCCCCGAAGGCCACGGTCGGCTGGCTGCGCGGGCACCTCCATTCCATTTACTCGTTTGCGAGCGCGATCCACGAAGGACGATCCTGCGAACCGTCGCTCGCCCGCGGCATCGAAATCGAGAAATGGCTGGACGCCGCGGCACGCTCCGCCGCCAACGGAGCACGGGTGGAGATCCCCCGGTGAAACGACTTGGGGTCCTCGCGCTGGACCTCGGCACCACCGCGTTCAAGGCCGCTCCGGTATCCCCGGACGGCCTGCTCGGTCCCGTGCACACCGCGCCGTACGCCGTCGAAACTTCCCCGGGCGGCGCGGTGCACTGCCCGCCCGAACGTTACCGCGCGGCTGCCGTCGACGCCCTGCGCGGTGCGGCGCGCTCCGCCATCAACAACGGCATCGAGATCGTCGCGATCGGGATTTCGTCGCAAGCACAGACATTCGCCCCCTGCAATGCATCCGGCTCCGCCCTCGAGCCGTTTTCCGTCTGGACCGACGCACGCCCGGTCGAAGCCGCCGCACTCGCCGCCGAACACTTCCCCGACTTCGCGTCCCGGAGCGGATTCTCCCGCCCCGACCCGATGCAACTGCTCCCCAAGCTGATCGATCGCCACCGGCAGGGCGCGCCACCCCCGCCGCGTTACCTCCAACTTCCCGAGTGGATACTGCTCCAGTTCACGGGCGACGCACTCGGCGACACCATGATCCAAGGCATGGGAGGCCTTTTTGACATTTCCACCGGCCAGTGGAACCCGAAAGCCCTCGAACTCGCCGGGGTCGGTTCCGCGCAGCTTCCCGAACTGGCCGCGCCCGGATCGGCAGGGCGCCCGCTTCTCCCCGAAATTGCCGGTGAACTGGGCCTGCCGCCCGGAATTCCGGTGATTCCCTGCGGCAACGATCAATCCTGCGCGGCGGTCGGCGCCGGCGCGTCCACCAACGGCGACGTCTTCGCCAACTTCGGCACCGCGCTCGTGGCATTGGCACTCGGCGACCGCCTTGCCGCACCGGTCGGGCCAAACCAGATCGCCGGTATCGGACCGCTCCCGGGCACTTGGTTCCTCCTTGGGCTCGAGCCCGAATGCGGCAACCTCATCGAACAACTCGCCCGCCTCCTGAACCCGGACGGCGGGGTCGGGGAGTTTCTGGACAACGCCCTGCACGCAACCCCAACCGACAACCCGCCCCGCTTCCATCCGACCGGTGGAGGACGTCTCGACATCCTCGGCCTCGCCACCGATTGCTCCCGCAGCCAATT
>CAZYBA010000378.1:0-3513 GCA_964646105.1 uncultured Armatimonadia bacterium | reverse complement strand
GCTGCCCGTCGTGCTTTCCTGACGCCAGACCTCGCCGGGACGCAGTTTTCCGTCGGCGACCAGGCACGCCACCTTCGCGCTGGTTCCCGTCCCGCACGCGGATCGATCCCAAGCCTTGCCCGGACACAGCACGAAATTCCGGCTGTGGTTCGACAGATCAGACGGCGGCCCGAACAGTTCGACATGATCCACGTCCGGATGAAACCGATTCAATTCCTGACGGACCGCCCAGCACCACTGGGTCATTTCCTCGGCATTTCCCGGTTCGATCCGACCCGAAAACGGATGTTCCGAAATCAGGAAAAACCAGTTTCCACCCCAAGCCACATCGCCGGTCACACGGCCGATCCCCGCAACGTCCACATGCAACGACGCTTCCTTGCGCCAGGAAACGACATTGCGCACCGATACCGAGCCATCGTCGTGGAGCGTGGCGGAAACCACCCCGACCGGAGTCTCGATCCTGAACACGCCAGGCTCGATCCGCCCCATGCGAGCCAAAGTCGCCACCAATCCGATGGTTCCGTGCCCGCACATTCCCAACATCCCGACATTGTTGAAGAAGATGACCCCGAAATGATTGACGGGGTCCGCGGGCTCGCAGAGCAGAGCTCCCACCAGCACATCCGATCCCCGGGGTTCGTTCACCACCGCGGAACGAAACCGGTCGTGGTCGCGTGCAAATCGGTCACGGCGCTCCGACAATGCTCCCGTCCCCAAATCCGGTCCGCCGTCCACCACCAAACGGGTCGGCTCGCCTCCCGTGTGCGAATCAATCACCTGAACGCGTTGCAACGCCTACTTCCCTTTCCCTGTCGACGGGACCGCATTTCCATGGGTCGCCGGTCCACCCGCTCGCGATGGATTCGCCGCACCACCCGCGCCCTTCACCCAGCGTGGTTCGCGGCCGATCAGATGACGCACCAGAAAATCCTGGCGGCGACGACGCCCGTACGGAGTCTCCGCAGCGCCGTGGCCCGCCCCCGGAATGACCAGCAAATCGAAATCCCGGTCGGCCTTCACCAATGTCGACGCAACCTGCATGGTTGTGGCAGGGTCGACATTGGTGTCGAGTTCCCCCACCACCAGCATCAACTTGCCAACCACTTTACCGGCATGGACCGTATTGGAATTCGCGGCGTAATGATCGCCAATCGGCCATCCCATCCACAACTCATTCCACCAGATCTTGTCCATCCGGTTGTCATGGCATCCGCAATCCGCAACCGCCGCCTTGTAGAAATCGCCGTGCCAGATCAACGCGGCCAGCGCATTCTGCCCGCCCGCAGACCCTCCGTAAACACCCACACGGCTCAAATCCAATGACTTGTCCTTGACCGCCAATGCACGCATCCACGCGATACGGTCCGGAAACCCCGCGTCCTTGAGGTTGCGCCAACACACATCGTGGAACGCCTTGCTGCGCCAATTGGTCCCCATGCCGTCGATCTGCACCACCACAAACCCGAGTTCCGCCAATGCCTGCGGCTGGCCATGCCACGACGACCAAGTCTTCGGAACAAAATGTCCCTGCGGACCCGCGTAGATTTGCTCGATCACGGGATAGCGACGCGACGCATCGTAATTGGACGGCCGGTACACCACTCCCCAGATATCGGTTCGCCCATCCCGACCCTTGGCAACAAATCGTTCGGGCGGATGTACCCCGAGACGCTTCAGCGCCGCCGCATTGCCGCGCTCCAGTTCGGTCACCAGTTTGCCATCGGAGGCACGGCGCAGTTCGGAAACCGGCGGTTGGTCCACGCGCGACCATGTATCTATGAAGAAACGACGATCGGGTGAAAACTCGACCCGGTGGGTGCCATCGCCTTCCGTCAGTACGGTCAACCCCTGACCATCCAATCCAACCCGGGCCAGATGGACATGGTACGGGTCCTGCCCCGGCCGGATCCCAAGCGCACGGAACCACACCTGCCCGGAAGAGTCCACCTGCTCGATGTCGCGAACCACCCATTCCCCGCGAGTCACTTGGTTGCGCATACCGCCCGTCACCGCATCCACCAAAAACAAGTGGTTCCAGCCGTCCCGCTCCGACATCCACAGAATCGCCCCCATGGCCGGCAGATACTCGGCATGGAATTTGTCGGCGTAATCGATGAACGTCGGCGACGATTCGTCGTGGATCATTGTCACCGACGCCGTCTGCGCGTCGACACGCAAGATCCGCAGACGCTGGTGCCCTCGTTCGTTGTAGACAAACCAAAACGCGGAACCGTCGGGCGCCCAGGTGACACCATCGCGCCAAGGATCCTTGCCCAACTGGGTAAGGCTCCACGGATTCGGAAACAGATTGTCGGAAACCGCAAGTGCATTGCCGGATTCCACATCGATCAGCACCGGTCGCGGATGCGCGATCCGATCCCCCGGCTTCAGGTACTCAAGCGACTTCAACCGCGGCTGGAGCTGATCGTTCGGAGATGACTCCACAATGTGAATCGTCCGCTCCTGAGCCGGCTCGGTGCGGAACGCGACCAAGCGCCGGCTGTCCGGGGACCAAAAGACGTCCGAAATGGCGTACCGATCGGACGATTTACCGTCGGTGGTCAAGGACCGACGTTCACCGCCCTCCACACCCGACAAGAAGAGATTGTGATTCTCGACGGTGACCGACCAGCGCCCATCCGGCGACATCGCTCCGCGCGAACGACGAGTCGCCGAATCCGGCGAAAGAGGCTCCCCGCCAACCCGGGCCAAGCCGGCGGACTCAGTCGCCTTCCATGCGCCGAGGAAACGTCCCTCCCGGGTATGTGCCACCCAGACATGCCCGGCGAACGTGTGCTGAGCCCGACGCCCCCCCGGAGCCAGGGTCGCATACCGGCGTCGTTCGCCCGGAGACGGAGCCCACGACAATTCGACCGGGATCCGTAAATCGTTCTGGAACACGATCTCGGTCTCGGCATCCCCACCGGACGCAGCGGGTACCTGCGACAACATGGGAAGCGCTGTTTCCCCCGCCCCGCTGCCCACTTCCTTGCGCATGTCCACCTCGGAAGCGAACCGTCGCACCTTCCCGGAGGCCGGGTCCACCAAGACCCACTCCGTCTTTCCACCCGAGTTCGCGTTCCGGTACCAAAACCGTGCGCCGTTGCCAATCCAATTGGGACGCACCAAGCCGGACACCGGCAATGACCGCGCTTGGGCGGCAAGACGCTCCGAACGTTGGTAGTCGTCGGCGGACCCCTGCGCCGACACCGGCTGCCCCGCGGCACAAATCCCGATCCACAGCCAAAAGGCTAAAACAAGTGTTCTCATTGGCAGGTATGTTTCAATCCGGCAACGGCTCTAACCGATCGCGGAAACGCGCGATCCGGTGGAATGTCAGGTAATTTGCGTCATGCTGCGAATGGGCCCCGCCGTGCGCGTCGTCCCACGCAGTGCGCACCACCGCGAGAAGGTCGTCACCGTCGAAAATCCAGTCCGCATACTGGAAACCGTGACGCCGAACATCGGGATGGCGCAACACAATCGCCCTTATCTCCCAGAATTTCAAAT
>CAZYBA010000377.1:0-3553 GCA_964646105.1 uncultured Armatimonadia bacterium | reverse complement strand
ATGGGAGCACTCGGACGCCAATCCGATGTCGAATCCATCCGGATCGCCGCGATCGACAGCGCCCACCGCGAAGGCTTCCAACGTTCCGAGAGCGATGTCTCCCTCCAGCGTCTCGTGGGATTCGGCCTCTCCCCGGCGGTCAAGCGCATCTACAACGACCAACGTTCCGTACCGCTGGTCCTGCGCGCGCTCTTCGCCGAAGTCGAACATTCGCCCGACACCGACCGTTACTTTGTGTTGAATTACGACGGTGAATTCCGCCAGTCCCACGGTGCGGGGGCGGCGGCCGGAACCCTGGCTGCGGAGAACGCCGCAGTCGAGTCGCTGCGCTCGGCCTCGCCGCAAACGGTCGCCGACGCCCTGGATGCAGCCGTGGTCGCTTGGGCGATCGCCTGGGCACACCCGCGCAAATCCAAGGCCCGCCGCGCGGAATCCGATTCCGACGGCACGCAAGAGCCGGAAATCGAGCCGCACCTCGCCAGTCCGGCCGCGACCCTGCGCCATGCGTTCGCGGATGGCATGGAGGTAGAGGCGGTCATCTTGGAACGCCACAGCGCACGCGAGGCCCGTTTCCGACCGGTCGACCCCGTTGCAGTCGCGCTTGCCGTCGCCCCCTACCACGCTTCCTGACCCGGAATTCCCCCGAGACTCCCCCATGAGCCAGACCCCGGTGGACGATCATGACGAGCACGCGCTGCGGGTGCTCGAGTACCCCAAGATCCGGGAAATGCTCGCCGAACGGACATCGTGCACGCTCGGCCGCGAACTCGCGCAGGAACTGCTTCCCACCCGGGTCTTCGCGCATGTCCGGGAACGCCAACAGGAGACAACCGAGGCCCGTGCCGTTCTCGACAAGCACGGCGCATTCCCCCTCGGTGGAATCCACGACATCCGGCCGGCACTCGCCATGGCCGCGATCCGCCGCAACCTGACCCCGCGCGACCTTCTCGATCTCGCGAATACCTTGGTCGGCGCCGCGCGGCTCAAGGCGTTCCTGATTCGCCACGCCGAAACCGCCCCCTTGCTCGCCGACCGAGCCCGCGGAATCTCCGAGTTTCCCGGCGTCGTGATGGAGATCGAGCGGTGCATCGGGCGCGGCGGGGATGTCCTCGACGCGGCCACTGCGGCCCTCGGCGCGGTACGCGAACGCATGCGTGCCACCGCCAAGTCGGTCGAAGACCGTCTCCAAGCCATTCTGGCGTCGTCCGCCACCCGCGGCATGCTGATGGACGCCCAGATCGTGCTGCGCGACGACCGCCGCTGCCTGCCGGTCAAGGCCGAATTCAAGCGATCGTTCCCGGGAATTGTCCACGACCAGTCCGGCACCGGCCAGACCCTGTTCATCGAGCCGATGGCCGTAGTCGAACTCAACAACTCCCTGCGTCAGCTCGAATCCCAGGAACGGCGCGAGATCGAAAAGGTTCTGGAAACACTCACCCGCTCGGTGCATCGGGTCGGGGACCGGATGGCGTCCACCATCGCGATTGTCGCGGGCCTCGATCTGGCGTCCGCGAAGGCCCAGTTTTCGGTCGATTTGTCCGCGGTGGAACCCGTTCTCAACCAGCAGGGGCGTGTCAAGCTCGACGACGCCCGGCATCCGTTGCTGGACCCGGAGGCGGTGGTTCCGGTGAAGGTCCGGCTCGGGGAAACCACTCGCGCCCTCCTGATCACAGGCCCCAACACCGGCGGCAAGACAGTCACCTTGAAGACCGTCGGGTTGCTGACCTTGATGGCCCAGGCCGGACTGCATGTGCCGGCACGTTCGGGTACCGAGCTGGCCCATTTCGAGCAGGTGTTCGCCGACATTGGCGACGAGCAATCGATTGCGCAGAGCCTCAGCACGTTTTCCGGACATATAGTCAACATCGTCGGCATCCTGCGCCGCTGCGGGCGCAAGGCCTTGGTGCTCCTCGACGAACTGGGGGCCGGCACCGATCCCGCGGAAGGGGCCGCGCTGGCCAAGGCGATCTTGTCGGACCTGCTGGAACACAACGCCCGGATTGTTGCGACCACCCATTACGGAGAGCTCAAGGAGTTTGCGTTCTCGCGCGACGGCATCGAGAACGCATCGGTGGAGTTCGACATCGAGACCCTGCGTCCGACATACCGCCTGCTCCAGGGAGTCCCGGGCAGCTCCAATGCGTTCCATATCGCCACCCGCCTGGGAATGCCGGCCCGCGTGGTGCAGAGCGCCCAGGGCAGCCTCGCCGAGTCCGACACCGATTCGGCACAGGTGATGATCCGCCTGGAGAAGGCCAAGCGCGACGCCGATGACGAACGTCGCAAGGCCGAGGCGTACCGGCGGGATTTGGAAAACCTGCGACGCAAGTACGAACAACGGCTTCAGGATCTGGAGTTGTTGCGCAGTCAGGCGAAGCAGCGTGCGGCCGAGGAAGCGCGCCTGGTCATCAAGCAGAAGACCGAGAAGATGGACAACATCATTTCGGAGCTGCGCCGGATGGGCAAGGAGGGACGCAAGACCCAGAGCGCCCGCAAGAAGATGCAGGACGCGGCCGTGGAGATGGTCGGGGGCATTGGCTACGAGCGGGAGCCGTTGCCGGTGGACGAGGCGGATATCCCCGATTTCCTGACCAAGGGCGAGAAGGTCCGTGTGACATCGCTCGGGGGTGCGGAAGGGGTTGTTCTCGAGGACTCCGGTTCGGGCGAAGTGTTGGTGCAGGTGGGCCTGATGCGGGCGACGGTGCCGTTGACCGGCCTGCGTCGGTTGTCGGGATCACTTGGCCCTGCGGGGCCTGCGAAGGCGGCGACTCCGGCGGCAAAAACCGCTCCCGGCAAGGCCGGCGGCTCCGATTCGGCGTCCCGGATCGCCATGCAGAAAGCGTCGACCGTCGCCCCCGAGATTTCCCTGATCGGGTTGCGCGTCGACGCCGCGCTGCCCCGGCTCGACAAATGGCTCGACGACGTGACCGCGGCGGGTTTGGAGTCGGTGCGGGTGATTCACGGCAAAGGGACGGGCCAGTTGCGCAAGGCGGTTTGGGAGCATTTGAAAGGCGACTCGCGCATTTTGTCGTACGCGATGGCCGGTTCGGACGAAGGCGGCGCCGGCGCAACCGTTGTCCGAATTCGGGAGTAGCCATGGGGATGCGTCGTCGAGCTCCGCGGTGCGGCGTAGTTCTTCCGCGTCAGGAATTTTGAATCGATGGTTGACCCCACTTCGCTTCGCAATCCGTTGATCGACGCCGCCCGGGCGATCCGAGATCGTGCCCATGCCCCCTATTCGCACTTTGCCGTCGGGGCGGCGCTCCTGCTGCGGGACGGCCGGATCGTGACGGGTGTGAATGTCGAGAACGCGTCGTATGGATTGACCGTCTGTGCGGAGCGCAACGCGATCGGGACTGCGGTGGCGGGCGGCGATGTGGAGCTGGCCGCGGTGGCGGTGGTGACGCGCGACGGGAATGTCGGTCCGTGCGGGGCGTGCCGTCAGGTGCTGTGGGAATTCCGCCCCCGGGACGGCGCACCGGTGCCGGTCTGGATCGCCGGCGAATCGGAGGACGTTTCGGTTGTGGAAACGTCGCTGGCAGCGCTTCTCCCC
>CAZYBA010000376.1:0-3560 GCA_964646105.1 uncultured Armatimonadia bacterium | reverse complement strand
CGTCGACAACCATTGGTCGATACCTGCGGCACCGGGGGCGACTCGATCAAGAGCTTCAACATCAGCACCGCCGCGGCCATTGTCGCCGCAGCAGCAGGCGCCGCCATCGCAAAACATGGCAACCGGGCGGTCACCAGCAAGGCAGGCTCCGCCGATGTCCTTGAGGCACTGGGAGTGCGGATCGACCTCGACGCCGACACGGTGGGGCGCTGTGTCGATTCCGTCGGCATCGGATTCCTCTTCGCACGGACCCACCACCCGGCCATGAAATACGCCGCCCCCGTGCGCGCCGAACTCGGCATCCGTACCGTTTTCAACGTACTGGGTCCCCTCACCAACCCCGCCGGCGCCACCCGCCAGGTGATCGGTGTCTACGACCCCGCTTGGTGCGAACCCCTCGCCCAAGTCCTCGCACAACTCGGCACCGAACACGCCCTGGTCGTCCACGGCATGGCCGGAATCGACGAAATCGCAACATTCGGGCAAACCGTGGTCGCGTCCGCACAAAACGGGGATGTTCGCGTGGGACGCATCGACCCCGCCGTCCTCGGACTCAAGGAAGCCAATCCCGCCACGATCGCGCCCGGTGCAGACCCGACCGAAAACGCCGCCATACTGCGCGCAGTCCTCGACGGAGAACACGGGCCAAGACGCGATATCGTCCTCGCCAACGCCGCCACAGCCCTCTTCGTCGCCGGCATCGCACCCTCCCTGCGCGACGGTGTCCAGATGGCCGCCGCAGCCGTCGACACCGGCGCCGCAACCCAGAAACTCGCCGACCTGATCCAATTCACCCAGTCACAAACGCCGGAGGCCCCATGAGCACCGTTCTCGACCGTATCCTCGCCACAAAAAGCGAAGAAGTGGAGGCACTGCGCTCCGGACGAAACGCAATGGCCAACCTGCGCGCCCGGTGCGAAAACCTCCCCCCCACCCGCGGCTTCGCAAAGACCATCGCCGACACCAACGGCACCGCACTCATCGCCGAAGTCAAGAAAGCATCCCCCAGCAAAGGCCTCATACGCCCCGACTTCAACCCCGTCCAAATCGCCTCCGACTACCAAACCGGTGGTGCCAGCTGCCTCTCCGTCCTCACCGATACCCCCTACTTCCAAGGAGACCTCGCCTACTTGGGCGCCATCCGCGAAACGGTCGCCATTCCGCTCCTGCGCAAGGACTTCCTGATCGATACCGCCCAAGTCTGGGAAGCACGCGCGGCCGGCGCCGATGCCATCCTCCTCATCGTGGCAGCCATCCCTTCCACGGCAAGACTCGCCGAAATGCGCCATCTCGCCGAACTCCTCGGAATGGACGCGCTGGTCGAAGTCCACAACGAAAACGAATTGGAAATCGCGGTCGAAAGCGGGGCCACCCTCATCGGTGTCAACAACCGCGATCTCCATACCTTCGAAGTACGCCTGGAAACTTCCGAACGCCTGATCCCGCAATTCCCCGACGACACCATCGCCGTCGCCGAGAGCGGAATCTTCACCCACAACGATGTCCGCCGACTCGCCGACGCCGGAGCCAAGGCGGTCCTGGTAGGAGAATCCCTGATGCGTCAGGACAACATCGTGGACGCGGTACGGAATCTCATGCAGGCCGAACGCGCGTGAAACTTCATTCAATCGTCACCCTGATCGCGACTGCCGCCCTGTGCGCCACCGCGTCGCTAACCGCACACGCCCAGCAAGGCCGGCGATGGTTCTCGGTCGCACTCGGAACATCCCAGAACGACCACAGCACCGTCCGGGTCAAAGGACCCGGCACCGATGCCGCATTCCACGGGGTCAACTGGGCAATGCACCCGTTCGAATCCGCCCCCTACTATGTCGTCAAAGCAGGGACCTGGTTGCAAAAGGACCCGCGCTGGGGCGTCGAACTCGATTTCACCCACTCCAAAGCCATCGCACTGACCGACCAAACCGTACGCGCCGAAGGGACCTGGAACGGCAACCCGCTCCCCGCCACCCTGCCGCTGAACACTCGGTTGCAACGCATCCGCTTCACCAACGGGGTCAACATCCTCAGCGTGCTCCCCATTCGGCGCTTCGCCGGCCAGGACGCACGAATCCAGCCGTATGTCGGCGCAGGCCCCGCCTACTTCATCATCTGGTCCGTCGTCGAAGCCGACCGCGTCGTCCGACACGCCCGCTACCACGGCGCCGGTGGACTGGGCTGGACCGCCGTCATGGGGGTCCGCGGAAAAATGAGCGAACGTTGGTCCTGGAACGCCGAATTCAAGGTGACCTCCGGCCCCGCCGAAGTCCCGGCCAGCGCCGACTCACGCCTGAGCACCCACGTCACCACACGCCACCAGACCGTCGGGGTCGCCTGGCACTACTGACAAACCCCGGGCCCATCCCAGCCCGGCCTATCGATAAACGCCCGATAAACCTGTCTGCGAATCCGCAACCCCCGAAGTGCCGGAATAATCCGCACGCAACCTACAACCTTGGTTCCGGCCCGCCCGGGGGAATCAGCCCGGCAACTCCACGCCCACAAAGTTCGCAAGAATGCGCTTGCCCCCCTCGGTGAGAACCGATTCCGGATGGAACTGGACCCCCTCCACCGGCAATGTCCGGTGACGAACCCCCTGAATCTCCCCGTCGTCCACCGACCACGCGGTCGCTTCCAAACAATCGGGCAACGACGATTTCTCGATCACCAGCGAGTGGTAACGCGTAGCCGGAAACTCCTGCGGCATCCCCCGGAACACCCCCTGGGCGTCGTGACGGATGCGACTGGTCTTGCCGTGCATCAACCGTCCCGCACGCACGATGCGCCCGCCGAACGCATGGCCGATCGACTGATGCCCCAGACACACCCCGAAAATCGGGATCTCCCCGGCGAAACGCTGGATCGCACCCACCGAAACCCCCGCCTCCGCCGGCGAACACGGACCCGGAGAAATCAACAGACGGTCGGGACGAAGGGCGGCGATCTCGTCCAGCGTAATCGCATCGTTGCGGCGGACGACAATCTCCTGACCCATTTCGCCCAGATACTGGACAATGTTGAACGTGAATGAATCGTAATTGTCAATAACAAGAATCATCAACTATTCCTCTGTCTCGGAACGCGAATCCGACGCAAACCCCAACACGTCCCCATTGCCGAAACCGGGCCCCGTCTCGATCTCCAGATGGTTCCAGCGCGAACGTTCCTCCAGATCATCCGTCTCCTCGACAGTCCACGTGTCCCCCTGGACAAAACCGGCCACCTGCAGGCAATGCGTGCAACGCAACAATAGCCGGGGCTTGCCCGACTGACGCGGGTCCAGGACGCCCAGATCCGGACTGCTGCCGATCCGCAAGCTGCCGCCCTCGGCCGTCGGCTGAATGACGTTGCGGCACTTCGGACACGTGATCGTTATCCGCCGCGAAATCAGCTGGCCCAAGCGAAACAGATCTTCCGAATCCATCCCGGGACGTTCCGGATCGGCCGGGATGCGCTGCAATCCCCTGCCCAACGCCATCTCAGCGACCGGATCCCGTCGCCGCCGCCTGCACCGCCGGCAAGCCCAATCCCGCCTCCGCCAACTCCACCGCGCGACGCAC
>CAZYBA010000375.1:0-3567 GCA_964646105.1 uncultured Armatimonadia bacterium | reverse complement strand
CGACGACCGCGAAAACGAGAAGCGCGAGATTTTGCCCATCGAGTAACCATTGGAGTGGCATGGGGTTAATGCCGCCCTTCCAGGGATTGCATGTCAACCCGTTCTCGATTGGGATCGGGAACCAGCAACATTTCCTTCGTGTATATCAACTTGCTCCGACTGTCCTCGGCCAACTCATAGACATCCTTGAGTTCTATCGCACCCGTGGGGCAGGACTCTTGGCAGAAACCGCAATAGATGCAACGAAGCATGTTGATCTCATACCGATCCGCATATCGCTCGCCGGGCGAACGACGATCCCCTTCCCGATTCTCCGACGCCACGACGAGAATTGCATTGGCCGGACACGCCCCCGCGCAAAGCGAGCATCCGATGCACTTCTCCATGCCGTTGTCGTAACGGTTCAGGACATGGCGCCAGCGGGCGCGGCGTCCCATCGGGCGCCGAAATTCAGGGTACGAAACCACAGTCTTTCGTTCCGTTAACTTGGCACCAACCGTTGCCATTCCTCGAAACGGTGCGACCACCTCAGACGCGATCTGTTTGACATCCGACCAAAAGTCCGACAACGTCATATCTCCCTTGGAGTGTTGGGCTTGATCGAGACAGCAACCGGTTTGCGGACAATCGGAGCACGCGAGGCCCCTTGCACCAACTCGTTGCTTGACTTCGACCGTATGTACTGACTGCGCTTGGCGAACAACAAGACTGCCGCGCCGACTAACACCAAAACGACTGTGGCGAGATGCCCCGCCACCCCGAACCTTTGTTGAAGCGCCATTGACAGGGCGATTGCCACCACATTCGTCAACGCAACCGGCAACAACCCCTTCCAACCGAATGACATCAACATGTCGTAACGGAGGCGCGGTTGCGATGCGCGTACCAAGATGAAAAACGCGATCAACGTGTACAACTTAGTAAAGAGCCATGCCGGTGCAACGACAAAATGGTTCAGGAAGTTCAGAACCGGAGGAGGGAAGAACGTTCCCCATTCGGCCGGGATCTGCCCCAATGGACCCCATGGTGCCAAGTAACCCCCGAAGAACAACGTCACACAAATCGCCGAAACGATCAGCATGTTCGCGTATTCCCCCATGAAGAACATGGCGAACTTGAAGGACGTGTATTCGGTGTGAAAGCCCGCAACCAACTCCGTTTCCGCTTCCGGCAGATCGAAGGGAGCCCGGTTGGTCTCGGCAATCATCGAGATCATATACACGACACCGGCAATCAAGCCGAACGGGAAAAATGCAAAGATGTGCCATTTCCAGAAGCCACTATGGATGGTTTGCGTCCAAACAGAATAGCCGCTTTCCGGCACCGGCACAGTGTCGAAGGCACCCTGGTTGCGTACCAAAGCCTGAATCCCGAGGTCTCCCGAGATCAGAAGAATCGCGATGATGGCCAGACCCATACCCAATTCATAGGAAATCACCTGGCTGGACGCACGCAAGCCCCCCATCAACGAATACTTGTTGTTCGAAGACCAACCGGCAAGTATCACACCGTAGACTTCGATGGAGGCGACTGCCAAGAGAAACAGGATGCCAATGTTCAGGTTTGGCGCAACGGCACCCCACTCCGTAGAACCGTTCCACGGAAGCACCGTCAGCGACATGATCACCGGTACCAACGCAATTCCCGGTGCCATGTAATACAGGACACGGTCCACGTTCGCGGGAGTGATGTCCTCTTTCATCATCAATTTCAAGGCATCGGCCAAGGGCTGCAAGAGCCCCTGAGGCCCCACGCGATTCGGACCGAGGCGCCCTTGCCACCAACCAAGCAAGCGACGTTCCAGCCAAACCAAAATCGGAACCGAACCCAGTCCGCCGGCCAAGGCAATGACAAACCGCAGCAATGACCGCACCGCCTCCGCCCACCAAGGTATTTCACCCGCTGAGCGCAAGAAGAGGACTTTCCATACGTCCGAATCAAGGAAATCCATGATGTCAGCCAATCCTCTCCACTAGTTCATCCAACTCGCGCCGAACGTCGACGGGTGAAAAATACGGCGACGGAATGCCGAGGCGAGCGAGCAAATCCGACAATATCCTCCACTCCGGACGACTTCCGCCGCGGGGAGGGAACGCCGGTTCGATCTGTTGATGAATCCCGTCGGTGTTGACAAAAGTCCCGCCTTTTTCGGCAAATGAACATATTGGCAAGACGACATCGGCTGCCGCTGAAACCTCGCTCGGGAACAGTTCCATTACTACGCTGAACGCAGCGCGCGAAACGGCGCTCACGGCCCGCCCGCGTATGCTTTCATTGGTCGCCAAACGGTTGCCGACAATGAACAACAAGTCAATTTCCCCATCCGTGCAAGCATCGAGGATTTCTGTAGTCGATTTGCCGGGAGAAATGCCAACCCGGGACCATCCCGATTGGGACCGCAGATTTTGCAATGCAGACCCGGCCGGACCCGAGGTGGGAGATACGCCCGCCCACACCGCCCCGCGCGCGTTGGCCTGCGAAACCAAAATGGCCAGCCGTGCGCCACGCTCTCGTGCCCAGGTCCGAGCCAGCTCGTATTGTCCCCGCTCCAGGGAATCCGGTAGGAGCAATGCGGAACCTTCTGTCAGCAGGTCGACAGAATCTTCAACCCGCGAAAGATTGATCCATTCCAACTGCCGCTTGCGTCGGCCTTTGACGGAACGCAAATGGACCATCGGCTGATCGTTGGGCAAGTCCATACCCACCGCAATCACACGATCGAGGCTGTCCAGTTCCCCGATTGTCACATCGGGGGACCATTCCGGATAGTCGCTGAATCGGAAATCCAGATTGTTGGAACCGACAAACCCTCGCACCAATTTCCCCAGAAGGAAGCTATCCTCGACGGTCGATTGTCCCGACCCAATCGCCGCGACGCGTTCAGGATTCGCCGAAAAATGGCGGATGGCGTCCGCGATCCGCCCCAAAGCCTCAGGCCAATCGGATTCGACCATGTTGCCGTTCGGGTCGCGTACCAACGGCGATGTCAACCGTTCCGACGAATTTACGTAGTACTGGCCGAACTTGCCGCGATCACAAGTCCATTCCTCATTGATCCGCTCGTTGGTCCGACCGTTGATTCGAACCAATTCCCCCATTCGGTGCTGGATCGCGACATTGCAACCATTTCCGCACTCGGCACAGACCGAATCCACAGACTTGACTTCCCAAGGACGCCCTCGGAACCTGTAGTCACGGCTTGTAAGCGCTCCTACGGGACAGATCTCGATCGTGTTTCCGCTGAAGTTGGAATCGAATGTCGCTCCGAGAAACGGCCCGATCTCGGCTGCCGCACCCCGGTTAAGCAAGGAAATTCGAGAATCGCCCGCAATCTCGTCTGCGAAGCGCGTGCAACGCATGCATTGGATACATCGTTCGCGGTCGAGTACCACATGTTCGGAAATGGGTTTCGATTTCGGGAAGTGTCGCTTTTCCTCAATAAAGCGGCTTGTGGGCGGCCCGTACGCGATGGTCATGTTCTGCAAAGGACATTCCCCGCCCTGATCGCAGATCGGGCAATCAAGCGGATGGTTGGCCAGGAGGAATTCCAGTATCCCCGACTGGGCC
>CAZYBA010000374.1:0-3569 GCA_964646105.1 uncultured Armatimonadia bacterium | reverse complement strand
AGCGGTAATCGAACCGGAAAAGCGAGAGGGTCAGTTTCCGATCGTAGATGACCGGATCCAGAGGGGCTATCAAGAGAGTTTGGTCGGCAATTGGGTTGGATTGGGGAGTGTCCTGTCGAATCTGCGGACTCGCCCACCACGCTTTCGGATCATCGCCAATCCACACCGGGGCGTAATCGGCTGCCTTCAGTGTCCGATGGTTCGTACGTGAGGCACGGACCAACGGACGACTCCGCAACGCCAACAGCTGCAGCATGTACTCGCTCTCCTCGGCATCGGGCAACTCATTGCTGGTGCCCAACCATACTGCGTCGTTTCCGTAGACCCGTTCGGGTAGGTCGAAAACTCGGTGGAAGCCGACTCGGCCGGCTATTGCGATGCGACCGTGACGCCACAGCCTTTCCAGTACTTCCGTGGTGACCTTGCGCCGAGTCCCCCAGCCGGATTGGGACCTGCGCGGATCGTCCTCGAAATCACGAGCCCGCATTGGGCCGCGTTCCGCGAGGACCTCAAGGCATCGGCGCTCATCCGGATCGGAATCTCGGTTTCCCGCCAACCGCCGGCGCGCGTGGAAGCGTTGCGCGAACCAGCGCAGATTTCCACGGTCGACAGCGCACAGGTTCGGCAGGTAGCCCTCGAACAAGACCCCGTCCGGGCCGTAGAGCGCCGTGTCCAACTGGTTTGGTCGGTAACACAGGACCCGATTCCTGAGGATCAGATCGTGCATCCGCCCACAAACATCGATGGAGTCCTCCTGGACGAATCCCAGATGCCGCACCGCCTCGGGGACGGATGCCGCACCAGAGCCGATCGCAACGTTCAAGAATCGGCGTCGTGCCTCGTTGACGCTCCAGGTTTCGACGGTCACGCCGTCATCATGTCGGAGACCGACGTCGCGGTCAAGCGATTCCTTCTGCCGCTTCCGTCGGTAGTTTCCGCGTGACAGTCTCGGGGGAAGGTCGATGGGCTCGTCGGATTGTGCAATATCCGGGTAGCCAAGTGCTGCCGAGAGGGGATTGTGGCCAACGGAAGTCGGCCTTCCGATATACTTTCACATCGTGTCGGCAATCCCTGAACGGAATCGCCGATCGTTTTTCCGCCACCTGGCTACGTCGTACTGAAGAGCCGTTGTCGGGGACGTCGCCGTAGGAGGCGCATTGCGTGTCTAAGCCGGAAGTTGAGTCGGTAGTTCTCGAGTATGTTTCCGCCGATCCCGGCACGGAAACAACGTTGTCGCAGGCACGGGCCGGCGTCGCGGGAGATGTGTTGTGGCGTACCCTGAACTTCCGCGGCATCCCCTGTACGCGTGAGTATTATGTCAACGACCTTCGTCGACGCATCGTCGATGAAGAGGCGCAACTCCTTGGAGTGGCCGGCGATACGTTGGCAATGCTCGGGATTGGTTTCGATTCCTTTGTTCTCGAGTCCGCGTTGGTGGCATCCGGAGCACTCGACCGGTTGTTGGAGCGCTTGCGCGGGTCGGGGGCGGTCGAGGAGCGCGATGGCTCGTTGTGGCTGGGGTCGAGTCGGTACGGAGACATTCAGGACCGGGTGTTGGTGCGGGAGGACGGTTCGCCGACATATCTCGCCGTCGATCTGGCGTACCACATGGATAAGATGACCCGCGCGCAGTCGCTGATCAACCTGTGGGACAGCGACCACGGCACCTATGTTGCGCGGACAATGGCGGGTTTGGCGGCTGCCGGCGAGGACCCATCCCGTTTGGATGTGGTCATTGTGTCGCCGGTCCGGGTCGTCGATGCGGCGGTCGAAAGGCGGACCGCACCGGGGGGTGGCCCTTGGACCCTGCGCGACGTGGCAGGACCGGGTCGCGTTCTGTCGCTGCGACACCGGTTGCTCTCTTTTCCCCTGTCTGAAACCGCATGGCTCGAATGGAGCGACCTGGATGATGCGTCGCTTGCCTCGCGGCTCAGAACCGCCCGGGACTTGCCGGAGTCGCGCTCCGAATCCGACCCAGCGTTGCTGCCCTTGCGTAACAAGGCAACCAATCTCGACACCGTTCTCGATCAGGTCATCTCTCATCGTGCACCGTACCGGTTGACCGAGTATCTGGGCGAACTGGTTGACTTGATGACCGGGGCCGGTCGATCCACCGCGTCGGCACGACGCTCCTTGGATACAGCGGTCCGTCTGTTGGGTCTGGAGGCCGAGTCCCGTGATTGAAACGATTAAGTTTCGGAAACAAAGTTTGGTTGCGCTCCTCGGTGTGCTCCTTGCACTCGCGTCAACTGCTGCCCGATCGGCTCCGCCGCGCGGGGCGTACACCGATGCGTCGGGTGGGAAGCATCGCTGGTTTGTCAATGCCAACCATGGTCTGGTCTGGGAAGGAGAGGTCTGGGCACCGGCGGGAGGCGTTTTCGTGGCCCGTTCCTGGAAGGAAAACGCAACCAGTGCCGAGACAGCTTCGGATCTGGACGCGTTGGCGAAACTGCGGCTTGCCGGGGTTCGCGATCTTCTGGTCCAACCGTCGGGAACCGGGATGTCGTCCGTGCCCGTGGCTCGATTGCAGGCGTTGGTCGACGCCTTGGAGGGGGGGGGATTTCGGTACGGGATTGCTCTTTGCGATCGCACACTCGGTCCGACAACGGTTCGTCAGGTGCAACCCTCGCGCCTTCAGGTCGCCAAGGTCGGGATCGGCCAGACGGCGCGTGTCTCGCTCGACCACTTGGTGTCTGCCCGGTATGTCGTCGCATTGCCGTCGGGAGAAGTGGTCGACGAAGGCGATGCGCTGATTGCCGATGGCGCGGCATATGTACCGCCCCGTTCTCCCGTCGAGGGAGGCACCGCGGTGGTTTTCCCGGAACGCCGCATCCCGGCCGGCGCTGCCCCGTTTCCTGCCGTATGGGACGGCTTCGATCGTTGGCGCGACCGAATCGTGGGGACGCTCTCGCAGGTGCGCTTCGGACCTGGCTTGCGTTTCTGGGCCGATCCGTTGCCTCCGGGAGTCGTTCTCGACGCCACGGCCGCAAGTTTGATTCCATCCGGACCCGGAGCTTCCGACGAATGGGCTGTCTTTCTCGAGGCCAAGTACCGGACATTGGGAGAGTGGGCGACCGCGTGGAGGGTGAACCGTCCCGACGCTGTGGATTCGTTCCGTCGCGCTGCGCAATGGGTTCCCATGTGGTACGACGGCCGCGGATTGCAGTCGCTGTTCAACCCTGCCACAGGGGAGCGCCTTCCCGTGGACAGTGCGTCCAGTACCTTCTGGGCGGACATGAACGAGTTCAAGCGCCAACTGTTGCGCCGGTCCGCAGAGCAGATGTCCTTGTCACTGAAGCGCGGTGTCGCCGACGTTCCGGTGGTGGTCCGATGCGCCGGAAAAGTGCCGTGGGGCTTGGATGCGGCGGGTAACGATTCGATCGACGGGGTTGCCTTGCAATTGGATACGGGAAAACCCCTTCTGCAAGACAAGGCAGTTGTCGAGAGACTCGGCGAGGCGGGTCATCTGCCACGGCCGCGCTGGTTCTTGACATCGTTCCTGCGCGAGATTCCCGGCCGCTCGGCGGTGGGTTTCACGACGCTCGAGACATTGAGCCAGATGGTGAATC
>CAZYBA010000373.1:2812-3592 GCA_964646105.1 uncultured Armatimonadia bacterium | reverse complement strand
CAGGGGCAACTCACCGCGTTTGTCAACTTGCGGATGTGGGACAAAGGTGCTCCTTCGCGGACTGTCGCCGATTTGTTGACGGCGATGAAGGCGGGGGACAAGGACAAGGTTGCCGGCTTGCTCGGTGATCCGGCTTACAAGCCTCTTGAGGAAAAGGGCCAGTATGTGGGCCTGACACTGACGTCGATGGCGGGAACGCTGGACTTCCGGGCCACCGAACTGGTCGGGGAACCGGTTGCACCGGGAGCTCCCGAATATTCGACCATTGGCAAGGGGTATGCGAAAGTGTCGGCCAAGGACGCGTCCGGCAAGGATGTGGCCTACCGGTTGGAAATGGTCGACGGCTCGTGGAAGGTGATGGAAATCCTCGGCGGGGTACCCCGTGCGGGAGCGTCGCCGATGGCCCCCAAGGAAAAACCGAAGGCACCGGCGGTACCGGGTGGCAAGCCCGCCGCCAAGGGGAAGTAATTTGCCGGTGGAGCGCAAGCACCGACTCTTGATCGGCCTCGGACTGGCTGCGGTTTTCGTTGCCGTGGCGGTCCGGGCGCCGTTGGAGTGGCGTTCTTGGCAGGAACGCACCCTGCGCAGCCAAGACGCGAAGTCGCTGGAACGGGTGGTGGCACGGGAGCCGAAAAATGCCGACGCCAAGTATTTCCTGGCGATGGCGTACGTCAAGGAAGGTAGGATCGACGAGGCCCCCAAGTTGTTTCGTGAGGCCTTGGTGCTCGATCCCGTCCGCGCCGACATCCTGAACGATTTGGGCGCGACCTACCTGGTCCA
>CAZYBA010000373.1:0-2713 GCA_964646105.1 uncultured Armatimonadia bacterium | reverse complement strand
TTGCAAGGAGCGACCACCGCCCAACCGACATTCGCTCCTGCGTGGGCGAATCTCGGGCGTCTGCACATTTCCATGGAGATGCCTTACACGGCTGTCAAGGAACTCCGCAAATCGGTCGAACTGGACCCGGCCAAGGTCGACGTCCAAGCGGATCTCGGAGAGGCGTGTCGACGTACCCTCAACTACCGCGGTGCCGAGCAAGCCTATGGCAAGGCGCTGGCCCTCGATCCCGAACACGTTCGTTCCCACACCGGCTTGGCGCTCATCAAGCAGGAAAAAGGCGATATCGACGGGGCCATTGCGATATTGGAAAGTGTAGAAAAGCGTTGGCCGGGAGACCCTGGTGTTCTGGCCACCGTCGGGGGGCTTTATCTCAAGAAAGATGCGGATCCGGCATTGCTGGCAAAGGCGGATGCATATCTGCGTCAGTCGGTCGAGAAAGAACCGCAGTTGGTCGACGGATGGATTGGATTGGGCAATCTGGCGTTGATGAGGGGCAGGCCCAAGGAAGCCGTCGAACCGCTGACACAGGCGATCACGGTATCTCCCGAGCACATGGGAGCTTTGAACCTGCTCGAACGGGCGTTGCGGCGTGCTGGTCGGGTCGCCGAGGCGGATCGTGCGGTCAAGGTAATCCGCAAGCGCGCGTTGCGTGAGCGCGAGGAAACGGTGATGGAGGAGCGGATCAGTCGCAACGCCGAGGATTGGGATGCGGTCGCGCGGCTTGCGGAACTGTATCTGGAGACCAACCGCACCTACAAGGCAATTTGGATGGTCAACCGTCTCAAGGAAGGCGGACCGGATCACCCCAAACTCCCGGGACTCCTCCAATCAATCGGTCCGTCCGCATCGCCGACCATGCCCGGCCCGGCCGGAGGACTCTGATTTGCGACGGTCGGTACTCCTCGCGTTTGTGCTTGTGGGGCTGGCCGGATGCGTCCGATCGCCGAGGCCGTCCGGTGGTTCGGAACAGGTCAGGACGGGCGAGCCGTTGCCGTTCCAATTGGTGGATGTCGCCCGGGAAAAGGGTATCGATTTTGTCCATCACTCCAGCGATCGCAAACCTCTCACCATTGTTGAAACCATGGGCAGCGCGGCGGTGGTGCTCGACTGCGACAACGACGGATGGCAGGATGTTTTCCTGGTCGACGCCGGGCAGGATTTCAAGTTGCCCCGCCAGGAATCACGCTCGCGTCTGTACCGCAACAAAGGGGATGGCAACTTCGAGGACATCACCGCGGAATCGGGGTTGACCATCGACGGATTCGCCACCGGAGCCTGCGTGGGCGATATCGACAACGACGCAGACGCGGACCTTCTCGTGACCGGTTACGGACGGACTTGGTTGTTCCGTGGCCTCGGCGGTGGGAAATTCCTCGATGTCACGGCCCGGGCCGGCATCCGGCAGAATCCCGGCGCCTGGGGAATGGGTGCGGCATTCCTCGATGCCGACCGTAACGGCAGCCTCGACATCTACATCGCCAATTATGTCCGGTACAACCCCGACATTCCGCTTTGCCGCACCGCAACCGTCTGGCACGGTTGCACGCCCAACCAATACAAGACCCAGGTCAACGAACTTTACCTGAACGACGGAAACGGGACATTCCGCGAGGCAGCGGCACAGCTCGGGGCCACCGACCCGGACGGTGCAGGACTCGGTGTGGTGGCGTCGGATTTCGACAATGACGGCTGGACGGACATTTTTGTCGCCAACGACGGCACCCCGAACGGCCTGCTCCACAATCGCAAGGGCAAGTTTGTCAACATCGGGCAGGAGGCAGGGGTGGCCTTCGCCGAGGACGGCACAATGCGCGCCGGAATGGGGACGGACGCCGGAGATTTCGACGGGGACGGCTTGTTCGATCTGTCCATCACCAACTTCCAAAACGAAGTGACCTCGGTCTACCGCAACGAAGGCGCGATGATGTTTGCGGAGGTCTCCAATCAGTCCGGAGTTGGTTCGGCGTCGTTGAACCACTTGAAATTCGGGGTCGCCTGGCTCGACATCGACGGGAACGGCTGGGTGGATTTGTACCAAGGCAACGGGCATGTCCACGACAATGTTTCCGAATTCAACGATCACGATACGTTCGAGCAGCAGGACCAGATCTTTGTCAACCTGGGCAAGGGGCGATTTCGGGAAATCCCCGCCGACCGTGGTGCGTTTCCGACGATCAAATCCGTCACGCGCGCGGTTTCCGTGGGGGATTTCAACAACGACGGACGTCCCGACATTCTGATCAACAGCCTCAATCGTCCCGCACGTCTCCTGGAAAACCGCACCTCGCGCACGGGGAATTGGATCGGATTTTCGTTGAGAGCGCGCAAAGGCAGCCCGCTCGCCATCGGAGCCCGCGTTGAATTGCGTTGCGCGGATCTGCTCCAGATTCGGGAAGTGCGCAGTGGCGGTGGGTATCTCGGGCAATCCGACCTGCGTCCGCTGTTCCAAGTTCCCGCAGGCACCGATCTGAAGTCCGCCAAGGTCACGGTCCGATGGCCCTCGGGTCGCAAACAGGTCGTGAAGATTGCCGACTGGGATCGATATCAACCGCTCGAGGAGGCCCCGTGAAACCATCCCTTGCAATGGCCCTGCTGTTGACCGGAACCCTGTGGGGTTGTGCCCAATCCAAGACCGGGACGTCTGGCAACGGAACCGCCGTCAAGCC
Organism: uncultured Armatimonadia bacterium; assembly: GCA_964646105.1. Lineage (GTDB taxonomy): Bacteria > Armatimonadota > Armatimonadia > Armatimonadales > Armatimonadaceae > CAIRTT01. The sequence continues at coordinate 44 of CAZYBA010000373.1, read as the reverse complement.
GTCCGCTCCGGCAACTTCGGAATCGGGACAAGCGGTTGGTGTCG
>CAZYBA010000372.1:0-3612 GCA_964646105.1 uncultured Armatimonadia bacterium | reverse complement strand
GTGACCCGGGCCTTGCCCGAAAGAATCTGGTTGATGTAGTCGTCGTAGGTGCCGCCCGTGACATAGTCGTTCGCGGCTCCGGAACCCTTCCATTCCTCCATCGCCGCGGAATTGGCGCGGAAAGCGGTTCCCGGTCCCGAGTAAGTGACAGAGCCGTAGAACTCGAGAATCGACTGAGTTCCGTTTCCAAGTCCCTTGATGTGGACGTAGAGTTCTTGTGCCGAAGCATTGATCGTGGCACCTGCGACCACGAAAGCGGTGGCGAGACCGCGCAGGATTGTCTTGGTTTCCATGTTTACTCTTTCCAGAATGCTCCCGGGCACGGCCGCGACAGCAATTTTCGGGCCAAAACCCGACATTGCCGAAGTTACAGGATCCCCGCCGGTGCCAAAATAGCAAAATTACCGGTTTTGATCGTTCTCGCCGTTGATGCCGGGGCTTGCGGAATTTCCGGACATCCGCACCGGGGAAGGTTGACCGAAGCCATGCCCCCGTTTAGAATTGCGCATGGCGAATCCGGCGGGACAGTTCGAAAACGACGGCCTGACCGAGTCCCAGCGCTTCCGCTACGACCACCTTGGTTACGTTCTGCTGCGGGGAGTGCTTTCATCCGAACTCGTGGACCGATTGCGGACTGCGTTGCGGCGCCTGAAAGCCGAACCGGATCTGGGTGCCCGTCGGGTGTACGTCAACCGTGACAATCCCCATTTCTGGCATGTCGGAAACCTCCCCGCCTACGATCCCGCGTTGCTTGAATACGCGGTTCACCCCAAGTTGCTCGCATGTGTCCGCGAAGTGGTCGGAGGGGACGTTCGTCTGGAAGAGTCCGAGGCCATTGTCAACCGGCGCAATCCCGACCTTCCGGTCGAGGCTTGGAACAGCAGGCGATGTTTGCCGATCGGATTCCACACCGGCGCCCGGCCGGGCTGGGGAACCTGGACCGAGCACGGTCGTTTCCACTGCCTTTTTGTGAAGACCCTGGCCTTCCTCACCGACGTCGGCCCGGACGATGGCGGAACCGCGGTGATTCCGGGCAGTCATCGCAGCCCCTGGGAGCAGCAGGAAATCCTCGATGCGGTTCGGGAGGATCCGTCGTTGGCTGTTCAGATCGAGGCGCAGGCGGGTGACGTACTGCTTTTCCCCGAATCGCTTGTCCACAGTTCCACGGAAATTCGCTCGAACCGCGAACGAATGATTGTCGTGTCGGGCTACACTCCGCCGTTCCTGCGCGAGTGGCCCGGCAATGAAATCGCTCCGGAGTTTTTGGAAACACTGTCGCCGGAGATTCGTCCGGTGCTGAGCGGGGAACAGAGTTGGCATTGGCGCCGTCTCGAAAAACGTCAAGGAGGATCGTCGTGAAGATAGCCCAGGTTGTTTGTCAGGTGTTGCGGGTTCCGTCGGTGCAGGCGAAGACGGCAGGGACGCAGGACACGGTCCTGATCCGTATTCGTACGGAATGCGGTATCGAGGGCATCGGCGAGGCGGATGCGTCCCCGGAGGTGGTGAAGGCGGTGATCGACGCGCCGTTCAGCCACAACATCGCCTGCGGGCTGCGGGAACTCCTGATCGGCGAGGATCCCCGGGACACGGCACGGCTGTGGGACACAATGTACCGGCGCACCATGTACTACGGTCGCCGGGCCGTGGTGGTGGCCGCCATGTCGGGAGTGGACATGGCTCTCTGGGACATCAAGGGAAAGGCCACCGGCCAGCCGATCTGGCAGCTGCTCGGGGGACGCCACCACACGGAGCTGCCCGCCTATGCGTCGATTCTGTTCGGCCGCGACGGCGCCGAGACCCGCGATATCGCCCAGCACTGGCGTGAGGAAGGGTATCGGGCGGTCAAGTTCGGGTGGGAACCGATGGGGCAGAGCGAAGCACTCGATCTGGAGCTTGTCCGTGGCGCGCGGGCGGGGTTTGGCGACGACGGAACGGTATTGGTGGACGCGGGATGTGTCTGGGATGCACGGACAGCCCTCGACCGGGCGCAGCGGTTCCACGAATACGGCATTGGTTGGCTGGAGGAACCGTTGTTTCCGGACGATATCGACGGCTATGCCTGGTTGCGCGATCGGTCCCCTGTTCCCATTGCAGCAGGCGAAGGCGAGTGCGGGCGTGCGTCGTTCCGCCCGTGGATCGACCGCCATGCGCTCGATGTGTATCAGATCGATCTGGCACGCAACGGTTTCACGGATGCGCTGTACCTGCGGCAACGGGTCGAGGAGATCGGGGCACGGGTCTGCAATCACGCCTACAAGACCCCGGTCAGTGTCGCCGCCTGCCTCCACTGGCTCTGCACCTCGAAGTCGGCGTTTTTGTTCGAAGACTGTGTCGACGATTCGCCGCTGCGCCATCAATTGACACACGAGCGGGTTCAGGCGCAGGACGGCTTGATCGCGGTTCCGGAGGGTCCCGGCCTCGGTGTGACGGTCGACGACGACTTTGTGCGGCGGTACTTGGTCGCGTCCTCCGGCGATTCAACCTGCAACTGATCGAGGCGGACGGTGATCCGGTTCCGGCTCGGGCAGTCGGACGGGGCGCGCTGCCTTCGAGCCGGGCACCAGTGTCAGCGCGAAATCCGGGTTGTACCGGCGGTCGCAGCGGGCGCAGGAGGCTTTGGCGAGTCGCTTGCGCCGGTAGACCTGATGACCGCAGGCGACACACCGGTAGACGTAGCGGTACCAGCCGGCGGGGTGGTCCTTCGGGGGTAGTGCGTGACGGCGGTCGCGGGGACAACCGAGGCGGTGCGCAAGATCCCAGAATTCGGGACTATGGTTCGGATGCACCAGATGGGCGACTTCGTGCCGGAATGTGGTGAGGGTTTCTTCCCATCCGTGTTCCTGAAACGCTCGCCACGATACGACAATGCGACGCCGCGCCGGCTGGCAGTAGCCACCGTACTGTTTGCGAGTGGATACCACCAACTCCGCCAATGTCAACGCGTCGTCGAAATGGGTCCGGTTCAGCCGGTCGAATTCGGCGAGCAGGGCAAGGTGCACGGTCTCCCGATCGGAGTCGGGAGACGGTGCGGGTGCGGGAAGGACTTGGCGATCAGGACTCGAGGGCATCGAGGACCAACGACGCGCCCCCGTAGATTCCAGCGTCGTCGCCCAACTCGGCCGGAACAATCGGGCACGCCTCCACCATGGTGCGTACGCCGTTCGCGAGAGCGGAGCGTCGGATCGGGTCGAGGATGAGATCGCCGGCTTGTGCGACTCCGCCTCCGATCACCACCATTTCGGGATTGAGCAGGTTGACAATCGATGCGACCCCGAGGCCGACATAGTAGCCGGTTTCCTCGAAGGTTTCGATCGCGACGGTGTCGCCGGCGGCGGCTGCCTCGGCGATCTGCTTCGGTGTGAGCAAATGCCAGTCGTTGGCGGCGAGGACCGTCTTGCGACCCAGGCTGATCTTGCGTGCGGCCCGTTCGACAATCGCGCCGATCTGCCCCATGGACTCCAGCGATCCGAATGCGGCGGCGCCGCCCCTCTCGCCCGCGGCGACGATGATGTGGCCGATTTCCCCGGCGCCCCCGGACGATCCCGTCCAGAGCTTGCCGTCGAGGACGATCCCCCCGCCGATTCCGGTGCCGAGCGTCAGCATGACCATGGT
>CAZYBA010000371.1:0-3622 GCA_964646105.1 uncultured Armatimonadia bacterium | reverse complement strand
CCCGGCAGCGGCCGCGCCCCGCGCCAGCATGGTGGTCGTGATGACGTCCCGCGAGGCCCCGAAGACAATCTCGCCCTCTTTCGTCCAGCCGAAAAACGCCCTCTTGCGGGGATCGTTGAAATCGCGCGCCGCATACGGCGCAATTTCAGAACGCTTGCGCGACACACCGTCCCGAACAATCCAAGCTCCCGCGAGGAAACAGTCGGTCATCCCCGGATGCAGGCGCAAAACGCCAGCCTCTTCGTTGAGCGCGGCCGGCTGGAACGGCCCAACCACAATCTTGCCGTTGCCCCATGCCACCAACGGCCGATTGAGCAGTTTCTCCAAGCGAGCCGAATCCCGATCCGGGAAAAACTCCCCCTCGTTCCCCGCACGGAACGGTCCGATCATCGCGTTGTCCGTGCCACGCAAGGCCGCGTTCACGAAAAACGTTCCGTTCATACCCGCAACACCGGAGTGCAGCGCCACAAACTCGCCCACTCCCTTGCGCGTGCCGCCGATGTCGCGCACCGATTTCGGCAAGCCCCCCTTCACCATCACCAAACGGATTTCGTCAAATGTCCCCGACTCCAAACGTACAGGCTGGTCGGAAATCTCCTGCTCCACCACCGCAGCCGGAGCCAACAACGACGCGTCCTTCGCCTCCTGCCAGGCCCGTTTCCAACGCGAATGGATATAGCGGTTCACGCGCAACACCGACGGACTCTCCTCCGCCGGACCGTTGCGCATGGTAAACGCCATCGTGTAGCCCAGCCGCTCCGCTGCCGCGAATGTCTCGTCGTCGCCGCTCCCCACCGGATATGCGAAATACGGAATCGGGTGCCCCAGTTCACGCTCGAGAATTTCCTTGGAATCCCGCAGTTCACGCTCCTGATCCTCGATCGGCAGCGACGCCAAATCGCCCGGGTGCGAACAGGTGTGCGAGCCGATGGTGACCAGACCTTCCTGATCCAAGGCACGCAGCGTGTCCCAGTCCATCTTCGGGCGGCTGCCGTCCTTGCGTCCCACAAAATCCGTGTGGACAAACATCGCCGACGGTATCTTGCGCGCCCGCAAGACCGGCAACGCGTAATCATGAAATCCCTGGTAGTTGTCGTCAAATGTCAGAACGACCGATCCCTCGGGCACCGACTCCCCACGTACCAAATGCCGGTGCAGTTGCTCCAGGCTGATGAACGACGCCCCATCCGCGGACAGCGTGTCGAGCATCTCCTCGAGCTCCGCGACCGTACAGTCGAAATACACACTCCCCTTGCCCCGCTCAGGAACGACATCGTGGAACATCAGCACCGGGATCCGACGATCCTGGTTGCGCGGGTGCATCGGCTCGAGACGCGTGGAATCGAATGGTGGCTCGGACGGTTTGGCAGGTTCGGCCACGGCGGGAGGCGCACTCACCACCGGTTTGCGTTCGGGGACACGCACACAACCCGATGCCAGCAAAATGCCCGGTAGAGCGGCGCGGAACAGACGAGAAATCGTGGGAGACAGACGCATGGGAAATCGGGTGGACCGGGCGGTGCCGGAGACGGCTCAGTTTAGCATGCGCGTGGCGACCCGCCGGATCGAGTTCAGTCCCACGGCGAACCGGGATTGTGACGCGGTAACGGATCTACCCCGCGCTTTCCGGATATCCCGTATCGAGCATGGAATTCGTCCAACTTTTGACGCAACCCTGACATGACATTGGAAAACCTCGGATCGGCGACCAAATTGGAGGTTTCGCGAGGATCCTTTTCCAAATCAAACAGTTCGTCACCGCGGTGCGGTGCGCTGCGCACCACCAATTTCCACCGACGGTCGCGAACCATTCGGGCGTTGCCGTACTCGCAAAAGGTCATATCCCGCCAGTCCGACTTGCCCCCGAGGGCGCCCAGGACACTACGCCCCGGCGAATTGCGTTCCACCGCGGCGGTCCCGGCCTCGATAGTTCCCGCGGCATCGCAAATGGTCTGGAACAAGTCGCAATGGTCAAAGGGCAGGTCAGACACCGAAACGGGAACCTTCCCCGGCCATCGCATCAGGCACGGAATGTTGATCGATTCCTCGTAGAAATTCTGCGGAGACGTCGCGTTGCCTTTGAAATACAACCCATGGTGGCCGTTCATGTGCCCATGGTCCGACGTGTAAACGACCAACGTATTGTCCAGAACCCCCTTGGCTTCCAGCGCATCCAGCACTTCGCCCACCTGCTGGTCGATGTACTCGACCGATGCCGCGTACTGTCGCAATCGACGCCGATGCTCCGCCTCGGCCGGCTTTTTACCGGGTGTACGGGACGCAGTCCCGACGTAACTCTCGTTCGGCACGGACGCAAATCGGGATTTCCGATGGCGCGCCACCAAGCGCTCAGGGTGTTCCGTAAACGGAGAATGCGTATCCACGTAGCCCACAAACAGGAAAAACGGTGCACTCGCCTCCGATGCTCCGATGAAATCGACCGTCTTGCGGGTCACGAACGCCGACCGCTGGCCGTTCCACTCCACTTCCTTGCCGTTTTCCGTGAACCGGCACACACCCCGATGCGGATACTGGTCCTTGTTTTCTCCAAGATAGTAATCAAAGCCCGGCTGCGGAACCCAGCTCTGTCCGCAGTGCCACTTGCCCGCAAATCCAGTCCGATATCCCGACGACTTCAACACCTCGGCCAAAGTTCGCTCGGTGCCCATCCACTTGCCAGAGTAGGTTTTCTCGTGAATCCAATCGTGGATACCGTGCTGCGAAGGGATACGCCCGGTCCAGAACGACGCCCTTGCCGGGGAACAGACCGGACACGGCGTTGTGGCCCGCGTAAACCGTGTCCCCGTCTCCGCCAGGAAATCCAACGACGGAGTCGACAAATCGGTCGCGCCGTAGCACCCGGACGCCCACTGGCCATGGTCGTCGGTCAAAAACACCACCACATTCGGTCGTCGCATAATCGACGCGTTCCCCAACCGGTGTGGACGTTCCTGCAAGGGCCGGGCAATCCGATCGGGCCGGGTCCTCGGACGTCCACCCATGGGACACCGTGCTGGACGGTCTGTCGCACCACGACGGCGAACGTTTGAACGGCACGGAAGGGACGATTCCCTCGACTGCCGAAAATGCCAACATGCAGTTGCGGCGCAACCAACTCGGCAGGTCCGGCGTTTTCGTGGCCCAACTGGGACTGGGCGGCGCCGGCATCGGCGGCCCCGATGTCTCGGACTCCGAGGCAGTCGCCACCGTCGAACTGGCACTGCAATCCGGCATCGACTTCATCGACACGTCGCCCCTCTACGCGGAGAGCGAGCGACGGCTCGGGATCGCATTGCAGGGTGTCCCCCGTGATTCCTATGTCCTGTCGACGAAAACCGGCACCCATCCCCTCCGGCGCGGCGACTACTCCCGGGACAGCACGCTGTGGAGCATCGACAACAGCCTGCGACTCCTCGGCACCGACCATCTCGACATCGCGTTAGTCCACGACCCCGAATCCTTGGAACCCGTTTTCGCACCGGACGGCGCGCTCGAGACGCTCGAGCAACTGAAGTCCGACGGTGTGGTCAAGGCGATCGGACTCGGGCAACGAAGACACGATTTCCACCGATTCGCCGTGGCGTCGGGGCGTTTCGATATGATTCTGACGTTCAACGATTAC
>CAZYBA010000370.1:2230-3644 GCA_964646105.1 uncultured Armatimonadia bacterium | reverse complement strand
GGATGGCGGGGTCGATGTAGTCGGGTCGGTTGGAAGTCAGCAGGACGACGATGTTGCGGCTGGAAACCAAGCCGTCCATTTCCGCGCAGAACTGCGGGACAACGGTGTTGCTGATGTTGGTGAATCGTCCGGAATTGCGCGTACGCAGGATGGACTCCGCTTCGTCGATGAAAAGGAAGACAAGATGACCCGCCTTCGCCTTCTCCCGGGCGGTGCTGAAAATCTCGCGGACCTGTCGCTCGCTCTCGCCGAGCCACATGTTCAGAATCTTGGGCCCGTTGATGTACAGGAACGCTTCCTTCAGGTTTTCGCCGGTCCGCGCGTTGTATTCGCGTGTCAGGTTGTAGGCGGTTGCCTTCCCGATCAGTGTTTTGCCGCAACCGGGGGGGCCGTAGAGAAGAATGCCTTTGAGGGGACGTTTGCCGAAGCGTTCGAAGAGTTCGGGGTGCAGCAACGGCAACTCGATGGCGTCGCGAATGACCCCGATGGCTTCTTCCTGCCCTCCGACCTTTTCCCAGGGAATCTCCGGAACCTCTTCGAGAAAGAAGTCCTTGGCATCCTTGCGTGGAATGCGCTCGAGCGCGATGCGTCCGGCGGGATCGAGCCGGACATCGTCGCCGGCCTGTACGTTTGACCCCGCGACGATCGGAGCACAGGCGACAAAACGTCCCCCGGCGCCTTGGGCATCGCCGCCGATTCGCAAGCGATTGTCCCCGAGTACTTCTCCCACCTTTGCGACAGGTCCGCTGACATGGGGACCCAGGCTGCCCAGCACCGCATAGGCGTCGTCCACACGGACCCGGTCGCCGATCCCGGGTGCGGGACCGGACGCCTTGGGGTCGATTGGTGCGACAAACTCCTGGTCTCCCAAGGCGATCAGCACCAAGCCTGTGCCTTCGATCGGGCCGAGGAAGGTTGCGATCCGGTTGGCCGGTGCGGTCAGTTTGTTGTAAGCATCGTCGTACTGGGCGATTGTCTCGCGCGCTTGATCCAGCTGTCGTTCGTCCGTTTCCAGTTGATTGCGCAGCAAGAGCAAATATTGGTATTTGGGATCGGTCGGGGGCGTGGCGACGAGCAATTCCTCGACGATGACGGACGCCTTGACTTGGGTTTCTAGCCGGGCCTCGCCGGAGGGTTTGTTACGGTTGTGTGATTCCTGATCGGGTCGAGCCATGGTGGCCGGTATTATACCCGTCGGGATGGCGAGGGAGATCTACGGATGTTCGGGATCGGGAGCGGCAATTGCCGCGGACTTGCGCCGTAGAATCGGGCAGGTAGGCTCGAGTTTCGATCCGGGGGTCCCGTGGAGTCAGGCTGGGCGATCCTTGAAGGCCCTGCTCCCGGGTGTCGAGCGGCTTCCCGACGGCCGGCCCTGCGGCCGAACGCTGACGATTGTCTCGGCGGGAACGACCCC
>CAZYBA010000370.1:291-2198 GCA_964646105.1 uncultured Armatimonadia bacterium | reverse complement strand
GGTTGCTTGGCCCTACGCATTGCATGCGTTGTCGCTTGGATGGAATGTTCTCCTCAAGGACAGCTCCGACTCGCCCCAATCGGGACGCTTTCTTAAGTCGGTCTTGCGCGATGTCGCCCCCGGTTGGTCGTCCCGCCTGCAACCCGTCGGAACGTCCCACGCCGCCGTGCACGCCGCGATCGGGACAAGCGATGCGGTGGTGGTGTACGGAAGCGACCGGACGGTGCAAAGCCTCCGGGATCGTTCGTCGGGTCGGAAGTTTCTCGGATTTCCCCATGCGGTGTCGTGTGCGGTTTGGAAAGGCGGGGGCAAGCGGCAGTCGCGAGGCGTTGTCGCCGATTTGATGATGTATCGCCAACTCGGGTGCTTGTCTCCGCAGGTGTGTTTCGTGTTGGGAGGGGCGCAGGAAGCCTCGGAAGTTGCCATGCAAATCGCGGCCGAGGCGGAGCAAGGTTGTCGGATTCTCGATGTTTCGCCGGTTTCCGAGTTGTCGATCGCCCTTCGGGTGGGCGAGTGGCGCGAGACAAACGCGGCGCTGGGCAGCAGGGTTCACAGTGGCGATGGGTTCCGATGGACCATCGCGTCGGTCCCTGCCGGATTCGGTCCTACCTGGGATTGCGCGTTCGGGGTGCTTCCCGTGGTCGCGGTGAACGGGATGGCGGAACTGGCGGCGTGGGTCGGCCCGGTTCGCGGGCGCCTCTCGTCAATTGGTGTCGCCGGCGATGCCGAATTCGCAAAGGCGATGCGGGGAGTATTTCCGGAGGTTTCGCGGGTGACGTCTGTTGGCCGAATGCAATGCCCGTCTTTGTCGTGGCGAAATGGCGGTGTCGATCCGGCGGCATGGCTCGGGGACATTTGATCTCCGGGAATGTGCGCTCTGCCGTGGAATGGGGGGCGAAAGGCAACGGGGAAGGCTGGGGGGTCGACCCATCTCCTTTCAATCCGTACGGCCGCACCGTCGAGATGTTGGTTGAAATTCGGATATCTCGATTGGTTGTCGGCATTGCGGGTGTGCGGTTATAGTCGTTGGCATATCCCGATCGGTTGTTCCCACGGCCGAATACTTATCGGGGCCGGAGAGCGGTTTCCATGACGTCTTCCCCTTTGCGCCGGGCGTTCACCTTGATTGAACTTCTGGTTGTCATCGCCATCATTGCGATCCTCGCCGCCATCTTGTTTCCGGTTTTCGCCCAGGCCCGCGAAAAGGCCCGTCAGACCAGTTGTCTTTCGAACATGAAGCAATTGGGTCTGGCGGAGCAGATGTACCTGCAGGACTACGACGAGACATTCCCGCGTATTCGCCTCTACTTCCCGACCGCGTTTTATCCGACCCTCGGCCCGGGGAAATGGGCGTACGGCATGCAGGATGCTCTGGCTCCCTACATCAAGAACGAGGACATGTGGAAATGTCCGAGCGACCCGATCCAGCGCGACGACTGCGACGCGACATTCGGCAAGCCCATCAGCTACGCGTTCACCCACGGTCGCGACGCGGATCCTTGGTTTGCGTTCGGCCTGCACGCCTACTACAACGCGGATGCGAGCTATTCGATCGCGAAGGTGGATGCGCCGGCGGACACGGTGTCCGCGTACGAGCTTTGGTGCAGCTTCTCCTACACGGAAGGCTACGCGTATTGGCGTTACCGGACCTACGAGGCGGCGGGATGGGCGGAGTACCTGACTGGATCGAAGTTCCCGATGTGGCCCAAGACCGTGTCGGCAACCTGGTGCTCTTCGAAACCGGGAGCGGGTCGTCTGAATCTGGGGGCGCACACCGGCAAGGTGAACTACTTGTTCGCCGACGGACACGTCAAGGCATTGACCCCCGAGTCGCTGATGCCTTGGCCCTGGACTGCCGCGGCCGTGGCAGCGCGCCAGGCGGCCGGCCAGTCGAATCGCAACATGCC
>CAZYBA010000370.1:0-281 GCA_964646105.1 uncultured Armatimonadia bacterium | reverse complement strand
TAACGATATGGACGACGAATCAAAGAAGAAGCAGAAGACCGCCTTGGTCATCGCCTTGGTGGTGGTGGGATTGGTCGCCGCGGTCGCTTCGGGAGTCAAGTTTTTGACTCCCGAGAAGGAGCAGGTCATCGGATCCTTGGACGGGCCGGGCGGCGGGGGCAAGGGAATGCGTGACGCGGAAGCGGGCACGGCGGACCCTGCGGCGCGACCGGAAGGCACCGCTCCCCCGGCGGGTGTCGAGGGGGGACGCGGCCAGTAGGCTGAGTTCCTGAGAGGGTGAG
>CAZYBA010000369.1:0-3685 GCA_964646105.1 uncultured Armatimonadia bacterium | reverse complement strand
CGGCGAAGTCAAACGAAACGATGGTGTGAACGGAGAGAACCAGAGGCGCTGAGATTCCAGCAAGGATGTTATACGCTTGCTCATAGCGGAACCAGTGCTTAGCACTTCCAACCCACCCCATACTGGCCAGTCCATAGATGCCCTTGACAAGCGGATGCTGTGATCGGTCACGCAGCGTCGCAATGTCGGGAACCAGACCGAGGAACCAGAACAAAAGCGAAATCGTGAAGTAGGTCGATACCGCAAAAACGTCCCATTCCAGAGGAGAACGGGTCTGCGGCCACATTCCCAAGGTGTTCGGGTAAGGAAACAGCCAGTAGTCCAGCCACGGTCGGCCGGTATGTAGCAACGGGTAAAGACCGGCACACATAACCGCGAAAATGGTCATCGCTTCGGCAAACCGGTTGATCGAGTTTCGCCACGACTGGCGCATCAGCAACAAAATCGCCGAGATCAACGTTCCGGCGTGCCCGATACCAATCCACCAGACAAAGTTGATGATGTCCCACGCCCACGCGGTCGGTTGGTTGTTTCCCCACACCCCGGTACCGGTCAGCACCAGGTACGTGACCGACATCAGCATGACGTTGATGAAAACAAACCCCAGGCCGGTGAAAACAAACCACGCCTTGGGCGGACGCGGATTGAGCACCACCCCGGCCAGAATATCCGAGATGGTCCCGTAGGAATGGTGGCCGTCGATGAAGTTCTGGGGAACCAGACGATCGCGGCGTTCAGAGCGCAAAGGTTCTGTCGACATCAGGCCGTCTCCAAATCCGGATTGGTGTTGCGAATCCGGGCCAGGTACGTCGTACGAGGCCGGGTGTTGAGGTCGGGCAGCAACGCGTAATCGTGCTTGAGTGCTTTCAGTCGACTCACTTCACTGTTCGGGTTGTTGAGGTCGCCAAAGATGATTGCCTTGGTTGGGCAGACCTGCTGGCAGGCCGTCACGACCTCGCCATCCTGGATCTCGCGCCCTTCCTTTTTCGCCTCGATGCGAACGTGATTGATGCGCTGCACACAGTAGGTGCACTTCTCCATCACACCGCGACCGCGGACACTGACATCCGGATTCGCAAGCATCTTCAACTGGGGCTTGTTGTAGTAATCAAGCAGCCCTGAACCGACCTTGCTGCCTTCGGTCCACTTGAGGAAGTTGAAACGGCGAACCTTGTAGGGGCAGTTGTTCGAGCAGTACCGGGTTCCGACACAGCGGTTGTAAACCATCTGGTTCAGCCCTTCGTGACTGTGGATGGTTGCCGCAACCGGACAGACCGGTTCGCACGGAGCCTTTTCGCACTGCATGCACGGGACCGGCATGAAGTGGCTGATCGGATTCGCGAGATCCTCCCCTTCGTAGTAATGGTCGATGCGAATCCAGTGCATCTCACGACCACGCGCCACTTGATCCTTGCCAACCACCGGGATGTTGTTTTCCGCCTGGCAGGCAATGGTGCACGCATTGCATCCGATGCACGTCGTCAGGTCGATGGACATCGCCCATTGGTTGTAACCATGGTTTGCAAATTCCGGATACAGGGACGGAAAACCATCTTTGTTGCTGACAGACTTGTCCGAGTAGCTCCACGTACCGGAGGGATCGGCCTTGAACGCCTTGCCTTGTCCGGCAGCGCCGTGATCGTGACCATGGTCGTCGTGAGACGCAGCATTGGCACGGTCCAAGGTGTGGTGGACGATTTCCGAGACGACACCACCCTTTTCCTTGAACGCAGTCAGGGAGGCCGTCCGCACGATGTCCCGATTTGATGTCTCGGCGTATTCGGCCTTCATCTGGTGATGGGGCTGGGTGAAGGCGAGTTTGTATTCTGTCTTGGAAAGCTCGACCTTGGCGCCGGTGGCCCGGTTCAAACCCTGGCTGGTGCGGATCGCGTACGTATTGAATCCACGGCCCACCGCGACTTCACCACCCGCCGTACGTCCGCCGCCAAGACTCAATCCGATTGTGTCGTCGGGCTGTCCCGGAAGGATCCACGCCGCGACGTCGATGGATTTTCCGCCAACGTTAACCGTCAGCATTCTTCGTCCGTTGTACTGCGCGATGTTGACCGCGTCGGAAACACCGACATCCGGCAACAAACCCAGCTTCTTGGCCGTCGCCGGGGAAACCATCGCCGCGTTGTCCCAAACCAACGTCGTAACCGGCTTGGGCAACTCCTGCAACCAAGCGTTGTTGGCATAACGACCATCGTACAAGGTCGGGTCGGTGCGGAAGGTGACCTCGATGCCATCGGACGGCGCCGGTGCACCGAGCGCATCCATCGCGTTGCCTTCCATTCGGACATCAAGCACCGGTGCCGCAGTGTCGGGAACCAGCCCCTCGGACAACGCCGACCGCCATTGCCGATCGTTCAACTGCTTCCAAGTCTGCCGCACCCACTCCCGGCCGGGTACCGGCTGGTCGATCAACTCGCCGACGAACTCGATCACCGACTTGCCCTTGTACAAAGGCGCAGTCAGCGGTTGCCCGATGGAAATGGTGCCGTCGAACGCCCGGCCGTCACTCCATGACTCGAGCGGATGGGTTTCCGGCAGGTGCCAATGGCTGAGCGCCGAGGTTTCGTCCTCGTAAAGCCCCAGCCGAACAACGGTCTTCGCCTTTTGCAATGCACCAGCGAAGTCCAGATCCGCGGGTGCGTTGTAAACAGGATTTCCGCCGAGAACGACCAAGGTCGTGACACTGCCTGACTGGAGATCGGCGACCAACTTGGCTAGACCCGCAATCGAATCGTCGGTCGAAGTCTCGATCGGCTGCGTGTAAACAACGGTGTTTCCCACTGCACCGAGCGCCACGTTCATCGCGTGGGCGAGAACATGTACCGCAGGATCGGCTTGTTCCCCGGGAACGACGACAGCAGCAGTCCCCGCCGCCTTGAGATCGGCGGCAACCGCACCGATCGCGGTCGCGGGAACAGGGCATTCAACCGGTGAATCTCCGGTCACCGCAGCGTGCAGCGCGCGGGCAACCAATTCGACCTGACTCGGCTTGACCGACATGCGGTGATCGGCCGCGGATCCGGTGAGCGAAACCGTCGACTCGACCGCATAGAGACGGCTCATTGCGCTGTCCGCACCACGAACCTGCCGGGTTTCGGCAAAGTCGCGGGCGTAGCGAACCGCTCCGGGCATGGCACCCAGGAAATCCGCATCCAGAGCCACGACCACCTTGGATTTCACGAACCGATAAACAGGGTTGAGCGGCTTGCCGAACGCAGCGGTGGTACCGGCAAACACCGAAGCTCGACCAACAGGCTCGTACTGCACCCACCGTGCCTTTGGAAAGCGCTTGCGGAAAAGCTCGCTCAATCGGGCATAGGTCGGGGACGTCACGGCCTCGGAAACCACTCCGATGCCGGCCCCGCCGGTCCCCTCCTCCGACTTCAGGATCGTGCGCAGGGCCGCCAGGAAATTCTCCCACGACGAAACCTCGCCCTTTTCAATGACCGACTGCGACCGCTCGGGATCGTAAAGCCCGAGAATATCCGCCTGGGTGAAAACATCGGTCGATCCCAAGCTTGCCGGGTGAGCAGGATTCCCCTCGATTTTCGTCGGACGACCTTCGTGGCTTTCCACGAGAACGCCGGTGGCGTAGCCCGCCAAGGAGAGAACGGTGGCGTATTCCACCGACTTTCCAGCCACCATGCCCTCGGGCGCGCGGACATACGGG
>CAZYBA010000368.1:782-3689 GCA_964646105.1 uncultured Armatimonadia bacterium | reverse complement strand
TAGTAATCTCTTTGCGGAATGGGGTCGTACTTGTGGTCATGGCAACGGGCGCAGCGGACCGTCAGCCCCAGGAACGCCGTGCTGGTTGCATGCACCAGATCGTCAAGTCGTTCGTATTGGTACTCGAACGGATCGTTGGGCTCGTCGTCCCAGGTGCCGAGGCGCAGGAAACCGGTGGCCACGACGGTCTCCTCTGAGCGGTCCGGCATTTCGTCCCCAGCCAGTTGTTCCGTAACAAATTGTGCGAAGGGTTTGTCGTTGTTGAGGCTGCGCACCACCCAGTCGCGGTATTTCCACGCGAACGGCTTGGTGGCGTCGCGTTCGTAGCCATTGGTGTCGGCGTAGCGGACCAGATCCAGCCAGTACCGTGCCCAACGTTCCCCGTAGGCGGGCGATGCGATAAGGCGTTCGACAACCCGTTCGTAGGCTCCGGGGCGTTTGTCGGAGAGAAACGCCGCCACATCGTCGGGAGTTGGGGGCAGGCCGGTCAGGTCGAACGTGACGCGCCGCAGGAGAGTGCGCCGGTCGGCGGGCGGTGCCGGAGCGAGTCCCTCGCGTCGAAGGCGGGCTCGGAGCAGCTGGTCGATTGGCGACAGGGGCGAATGTGGGTCGACTGTCGGAGGGGTGAGGGGGCGATACGCCCAGGTTTCCGAGGCTGCGGAGGCGTTCGCCGGGGAGCGGGGGGATGTTGTCGAGGCGGGCCAAGGCGCCCCGGCGTTTGCCCAATCGGCAAGCGTGTCTTGGTCGCGCTTCGGGAGGGCTGCCGCGGGTGGCATCTTGAGGGTGCTGTCCCATCGGACTGCGGACGCCACCTTCGGGGCAATACCCGGGGGCAATGGTTGGTCGAGGCGCAAGTTGCCGCTTTGGACGTCCGGGCCGTGGCAGGATACGCAGCGGCTGGCCAGGAGCGGGCGGATCCGCAGTTCAAACGTGGTGTCGTCTGTGGCGGTTGCCTTTCGCGACAGACTTTCGGGCGTTGGCAAACCGGCTGCGGCGTGTCGGACGGGCGCGGCGCCGGCAACCGCGGTCAGTACGATCAGCGCGGCTGCTCCCCAAACGATGTGTTTTCGACCCGCCATGCGGGATGGTAGCCCATGGGAGACGCCGATTCCTGCCGTTTCGGTGTTTTGATGCCGTTTCTCATCCAACCTGGGTATGGAACTTGGTTGCGGTGAGTGGGTGCGACAGCGATACTGGACACATGAACAACCGACCGCATGTGGTCCAGTTTGGTGCGGGCGCGATCGGCCGCGGATTCGCCGGCCAACTGTGGAGCGATTCCGGTTACGAGGTGGTTTACGTCGACCTCGACCAATCGATGGTGGAGGCGCTCAATCAACGGGGGGCGTATCCGCTTCGGCTGGTGGACGGAGAGTCGGTTCAGGACCGCAACATTGAGCCGGTATCTGCGATCGACGGACGCGATACGGCGGCGGTGGAAGAAGCGCTATCGACCTGTACGTTTGCAGCGACCGCGATCGGAGGAGACCATTTCTTCAAATTGGCCCCGCGTTTCGCGGCGGTGGACCGGGAGTCGCCTCTCAATATCATCCTGTGCGAAAACCGCACCGGTGCGGCGCAGCTGATGCGGGATGCGTTGGGAGATACGCGCGCGCCGGTTGGCTGCTGTGCTGCGGAGGTGGGGCGCATGGTTCCAGTGCCAACGTCAGAACTTCGGGCCGAGGACCCGTTGCTGGTACTGGCCGAACCGTTTGTTCCGCTGATTGTGGACCGCACGGGCTGGCTCGGACCGGTTCCTGATCTGAGCGGAGTTCTGTTTGTGGACGATTTAGCGCCACACCATGCGCGAAAACTCTACACGCACAACGGCGGCCATTTTGTCCTGGCCTGCCTGGGGGCGGCGCGCGGGATGACGTATCTGGCGGATGCGGCACGCGATCCCGAGCTGGTGGAGGTCCTGACCGGATTTTGGGCAGAGACTGGCGCGGCGATGGTGGCGCACTACGGGATCGACCCCGACGAACAGCGACTGTTTGAAGGGCGCCTGCTCGAGCGTTTCCGCAACCGCGCCCTCGGGGACACGGTCGAGCGGGTTGCCCGGGACCCGTTGCGCAAGCTACGTCCGGACGATCGCCTGGTCGGCGCCGCGTTGCTGTGCGTCGAACACGGGATCGAGCCGGTGTTTTGCCGGGAGGCGATTGCCGCTGCCGCGGGCTATGCCGGCGTGTCGGTCGAAGATCTGTCGTTGCCGGACGGTATTCTAGACACGGAAACCGCATCGTAAACCGTACGATTGTGTTCGGAACAATTCAACTATGTCCATTCTCTTTCAGGAAATCCACGAACAACCCGCCGCCATCGAGCGTGCTCTGACCAACGGCAAGGCCGCCGTCGACGCATTGGTGGGACAGGCACGCGCCCGCAATGTCCGCATGGTCATCTTGGCCGCGCGGGGGACGTCCGACAATGCCGCCACCTACGCCAAGTACCTGTGGCAGATCACGTGCGGGGTGCCGGCAGGGCTCGCGGCTCCGTCGGTGCACACGCTGTATGAGGCGCGCGTCGACTACCGCGATGCTCTGGTCGTGGGCATCTCCCAGTCGGGGGCGGGGGAAGATGTCAACGAAGTGGTGGCGCAGGCACGCAAGGCCGGTGCGCTCACCGCGGCGATCACCAATACGCCGGATTCGGCGATAGCGGGCATTGCCGAGCATGTGCTGTTCTGCGACGCAGGTCCGGAGAAGGCGGTAGCCGCCACCAAGACCTACACCACCACATTGGCATTGGTGGCCCAAATCGCCGCCGCATGGAGCGGAAATACGGATCTGGCTGCGGCGCTGGAGCGCATTCCCGAGACTGCCCAACGACTGCTGACTGCCCTTCCGGGGACGGTCGAGCCCTTGGCGTCCACGCTCATCCACGCCCAGCGCTTGGTCGCGGTCGCGC
>CAZYBA010000368.1:0-772 GCA_964646105.1 uncultured Armatimonadia bacterium | reverse complement strand
CGACGGCCGTGGAGTCGTCGCTCAAGATCGCCGAGACCAGCTACACGGCGACGCAGGCGTTCTCGAGTGCGGATCTGTTGCATGGGCCGATCGCATCGGTTCCAGCGCAGACACCCTGCCTGCTGTTTTCCCCGTCGGGCAAGACCGAGCAGTCGATGCGGGAACTTCGCACGAAGTTGCAATCGCGCGGGGCCCGCGTCCTGTGGGCATCCCCCGACTCCGATGCAGTGCTGCCGCTCGCAAATCCCGGGACGGAATTGTTGTCGCCAATCGTCGACATTCTCCCTGCGCAGCTGTTGGCGTACCACTTGACCGTCGCCCGCGGCTACGACCCGGACAATCCTGCCGGTCTCTCCAAGGTGACTGTCACGCGTTGACGGGATCTCCGTGACCTGGGCCCGGCCTCGGGTGGCACGGCCGTGCCCGGGCCTGCGGCGCTCGTTTCGGGAGAGTGAACTCGCCCGTTGAAGGCCTTCGGCCGACGGGGCACTCGGCTTCGCGCGTTTTGCGCGTGCGACCCTGGACCCGCTGGCTTGGGAGAGTGAACTCGCCCGTTGAAGGCCTTCGGTCGAGTTGGCGATAGGCAAAACGCTTGTTTCCGTATCAATTGATCGGTCGAGCGCGTTTCACACGAACCAGCCTATTCAAACCGCACCGGCCATCACCACCGGGTCCCGTCGAAGACGGGCGGCCGAGGCACGAGGCCATGGGACGGGTACTTCAGTGCCCGGAGACAAAAAGAGGGCGCGAAGCGCATCAGCAACGCGTCCGG
>CAZYBA010000367.1:0-3690 GCA_964646105.1 uncultured Armatimonadia bacterium | reverse complement strand
AGGCAATCGTCGACGGTCTGCTGGCCGACGGCGTCAAGGCCATCGCGATTTCTCCGAAGGACCCCATCGCCGCGTTGCTGCAGACGCCGGAAAATCTCCTGGACACAATCCTTATGGCGTTGCTCCGACGTTCGAATGAAGTTGTCGTAGTCGCACTCCAGGAATTGCCATGTCTTCACAAACGCCTGCGAGACCTGGTCGACAAAATCCTGCGGGGAACATCCTGCCTTGGCAGCCGCGTCGGCGACCTTCTGGGCATGCTCGTCGGTGCCGGTCAGGAAGTAGGTAGGCTCTCCGCGCAGACGCCGATAGCGCTTGGTCGCGTCCGCGAGCAGTGTGGTGGTGGCGGTGCCCACATGCGGGACACCGTTGACGTAGTAGATCGGGGTGGAAATGTAGGTGCGTTTGTTGGACATGGTCTCTGTCGATTCGAGGCGTGGATAATGCGGACCGGACCGGTCAACGCTTGGTGGGGACGCCTCAGCCAGGGCGCAGGCAGGCCTGCGCGGAAGGGCTCCAACCGCACGCTCCGTCGGAGTCGCCCCCGGCGGGAGCCGCGATCACGGAAAGTTCACGGCGTGTCTGTACCGATCCGCACGCGGGACACGCGGCTTCGGCGTCCTTCTGTCCGAATCCGCGCAACAACTCGAAACGTCGCTCGCACACTTGGCAACGGTATTCGTAGATGGGCATGGCGGATTATTCTATCGCGGTGGGAATCCCGTCAGGGCGGCCAATCGGGGAAGCGCCCATTCGAGAAGGCCCTCGAGATTGACAATGTCCTCGCGGTTGTATCGGATCAACAACTCGAGCGATTGCGCATCGTTCTGGTAACGCCAGCGGTTCCACAACCGGACCGCGTCCATGCCGTTCAGCCCGTCGACGTCATCGTCGCGCCAAATGCCCAGTTTCCCTTCGATCGACTTCAGCCCTCCGCGCAGTCCGAGCCGGCGCAGGGTCGGGCAGAGGTCCACATGGGGCTGATCGAGAGGGAGCAAGGGAAATCTGCGGCGCAGGAACGGAAGGTCGAAGCCGGCCCCGAAGAAAGTGACCAGGAATTCGGTGTCGGACACCCGGGACGGGAACTCCTCGAGGTCGCGTCCTTGAACCAAGATGCGCGACTCAAACCCGTCGTACAGACCGACGATGGTGATGTCGTCGGCGTCGAAGCCTCCGTTGGTTTCGATGTCGACAAACAACATCTTGTCCGCGAACCACGGGAGCAGGCGCCAGTGTTCACTGGCGGGAATGGCCTGCGCGAACCACCGGTGGTCGCGTCGTTCGAGCGCTGCCGACGATTGTTCGGCAATTGCCTTCAACGTTTCCCAGCGCGAGCGCGAGACCCCTTCGGGTTTGGGGCCGGTGCAGTGGTCCCAGTGCAGGACGCCGGACTCCCAAAGTTTGACTTCGGTGGTGGGGCCGACCCCCTGGGCATGGACAAAGGTCGCGGTCAGGAGTCGTGGATCGGCGATCCGCGCGATCCGGTTCATGGCAGCAACGGATTCAAGTAATCCCAGGACGCGCGCAGGCAATCGAAGGGATCTCTGGGACACGTGTCCTGCTCAACGGCCAACCATTCGACCCCGGCTGCCCGGCAGTCGGCCAAAATCCGTGCCCAGGGCAAATTGCCTTCCCCGATCGCCGCGATACCGGGACCGTCCTCAGTGACGTTCTTGTCCTTGATATGGATGACAGGCACCCTGCCTGGGCAGCGCCGTAGGAGGTCGCCGGGGTCCACTCCCGCGTGCCACGCCCAATACACATCGACCTCAAGGTGGAAATCCGGTCCACCGCGCTCGATCAGGATGTCGAAGAACGTCGACGCTTGCGCAGGGTTGGCCCTCTGGAACTCATGGGAATGGTTGTGGAAGCCGAAACGGATCCCTCCCGCCTTCAATCGCGCGATCACCGGCAGGGCATCGTCCACAAAACGTCGGTACCCGTCAGCGCCTTCGACACCGTACTGCTTGGGGATGCCCCCTATGGCGACATAATCGCACCCCAGTTCGTGGTGGAACGCGATTTCGTCGTCGGTGCGACCACGCAGGGCATCCCAGGAGCGATGGGTTGCAATGCATGCCAAGTTGTTGTCGTCGAGCAGTTGCCTCGAGTCCTTCGCAGTGACTTCGGGCGCCTCGCCCTCCATAGCGCCCACTGCGGAGATCTGGACCGCCGTGTATCCGATCCCATGAATTCGGGAGAGTGCATCTGCGAAGCCGGCGCGGTCGGTAGTGTGGTTGCGTACGGTGTAGAGCTGAACAGCCGCGCGCATGGTCAACCTCCAGCCTCCTCGATTTCGAGCGCGATGGCATCGGCCGCCGCGCCGGGATCGGCGGCTCCCGTGATGGCGCGCCCTACCACCAGGTATCCCGCCCCGGCTCGGATGGTGTCACGGGGTGTTGCCACGCGCGCTTGGTCGTGGGTTGCGGTGCCAGCGGGACGTACGCCCGGTACGACGGTCGCGAACCCGTTCCCACACGTTTGTCGGATCGATGCCACCTCGTGGGGCGAGCAAACCACCCCGTCGCATCCGGTGCTTTGGGCGAGGCGGGCCAAATGGATGGCTTGCTCGGCAACGCTTCCCACACCGCGCAGGTCCGACTGGAACGCGTGCTCGGAGATGCTCGTGAGAACCGTGACCGCGATCAACAACGGCGGCGTCTGCGCATCCGAAGCGGCGTCACGGGCGGCGGCCATCATTGCCGCTCCTCCGCTGGCATGGACATTCACCATCCACACCCCGCGTTTCGCGGCGGCTCGAACCGCTCCGGCAACCGTGTTGGGGATGTCGTGGAACTTGGCGTCGTAGAAGATCCGCTCCGCGCCGGCATCCTTCAGACGGTCGAATACTTCGAAGCCCGCGCTGTTTACCAGCTCGAGCCCGACCTTCCACGCTCCGACCTTGCCGTTCAGCTTGCGGCAGAGGGCCACCGCAGCGTCCGTGGTTTCAACGTCGAGCGCGACAATTATGCGTTCGTAGGGCTTCATGCTGGTTCTCCGTGGGGGATTCGAGAGATTGGAAGTTATTGTCAAGGAGCAGCCGGTAATGCCGCCTTGCCGGATGTCACTTTTGCCAAACGACTGTCACCGGGTTCGCGTAGGTCATGTCGTGGGGAAGCACCTGAACCGGTAACCCGCTGCGTTCGAGCGTCTTGACGAAAACGACCGGGCCGATGGCGGGAGGGCTTGAGAAGATCGTCTTGCGCGCAAAGCGGCTGTTCAATCCGGCCATGTATTCGACGACCCGGGCCTCTTGAAGACGCAACGAATCCTCGGCTTCGAATTCGGAAATGACCAGCGTGTCTGCGGACGATGCATCGAGAAAGTCCAGAGACCATTCGTCCTCGAGGCCGGGAGCTGCCAGCGACGGTGTCCCGGTCCATCTCAGGGCGGCTTGCCACCCGGCTGCGGGGCTGAAGTGGGCCAAGTCCGGAGCGAGGGGAGGGGACCAGTACCAAGGTCTGCGGGCGAACGCCACCCGATTTGTTCCGGAGGAACGCAGGAACTGCGCGGCACGGTCGCGAGGATCCGTTTTTGAAAAAACGGAGACGAGCGAAACGGACAACAAGAACGCCATGGCAATCCCGGCGCGCAGCGTACCCCCGATGAACCGGCCGCGGCGTTGGTTTTGGAGATCGCGGGCTTCGGCGGCCCAGAATCCAATCCACAGGCACAGGACCGGCAGCAGGG
>CAZYBA010000366.1:0-3696 GCA_964646105.1 uncultured Armatimonadia bacterium | reverse complement strand
GATTGATCGGATTTGCGAACGGGTGCCCGATCAGGTTCCAACCCGGTGCCAACGTGATGGTGAACTGGTTTCCAGGAAGGGCTGCCCCGGTCTTCGAGACCGATGTGATCGATCCGAACTTGACAAAGTAGCCCTTGCCTGTGTTGATCGGAACGTTGTTACCGGCGTTATACGCAAGCCCCGTCCAGTCCGCGATGTTGAACCCGTCGAAGATCGCAACATCCTGGGCATCGCCCGAATCACCGTCGCCGTCGTTGTCACCAGTCCGGCTCAGCCCGAAGATTTCCATCGTCGGAATACCGGAGTAGTTGAACGGCAGCGAGATCAACTGGATTCCGTCACCGTAAACCCGGGGAGGAAGCAATCGGAAGTTGATCCGTCGCGTCTCATTCCCGCTGGAGACCGTGGTCCTTACTTGGACCGGGTCCCCAACCAAACCGGGACGCTCAACCGTAACCACGTAGTCACCCGCAGCAACGTCGCCAAGGCGATAGTTGAACGTGTACCCGTTGACAGTTTGATTCGCACCGGTCGTCGCGGTGTAGGTCGCCGTGGGCGACACTACCCCGGATCGAACCAAGAAGAACTTGACTGTGGCTCCGGAAACACCGGCACCGGTCACGCCAGTGACGAAACCAGACGCGGAACCGGGGGGAAGCACCGTCAACACGATATTCGGAGCAACCACAGGGTTGGGACCGGAAACCGCCACGGAGACGGAGTTGCTGGAATAGCCCAAGGCGCTACCGGTAACCGTGTAGCTACCCGCCGGCAGTACGTTTGCCGAGGGGGAACCCGTGGTGGTCAGCTCGTAATTACCGTCACTGTCCGTCGTTGCCGTCGCCACCACCGAGTTTGTTGTGGTCGAAGTCGCGGAAACAAAGGCACCCGCAATACCAACTCCAGTTCCGTCGACGACACGCCCACGAACCGGTTGCGGGGCGCTCGGGAGGTAAAAATCGATCTGCGCCGTCTTGTCTTCCTCGATCAGCAGAACCGAGGCACCGTTTCGGTCAACCACGGTCGTACCGGGCCCAAGGTTGAACTGGTCCGGGCGAGGTGTCGACGAAAGGCGGATGGTGCCGTACGCAGACTTGTAGTTGGGGTTCGCAATCAAGCTGCCGTTTACGTCGTATGTATCCGGTGCATTGACAATAACCTCGTACTCGCCTATCAGAAGATCTTTCAGTTCGTACGAACCGGCAGGGAAGTTAGCCTGCGACAATCCACTGAACACGGACACACGTCCGTCGGGGTTGGTACGTCGCGCCTGGACTTCAATCCCCGGAATCGGGGTAGTCTTGTCGATGCCGAAGATACCCGCCGCGTTCGGTGTCAATCCATTGGGGTCGACCGGAATGTTGGTCAACTTGCCTGGGTTGGCACGCTTGAGGACCAAACTGATCGTTACTCGAGAGGTCGCATTGACCCCAACACCCGCGGCGTGCTGCGTGTAGTACCCCGGTTTGTAACCGTAGATTCCATACGCGCCACGCGGCAATCCGTCGATTTGGAAGAAACCGCCATTGTCCGTAATGGCAGTACCCACCGCGGGAGCGCCTTCATTTCCAGCCACTGCCCGAATCAACGCATCGGCGACGGGAGACCCTTGGTCGTCGATGAGGCGACCCGCGATCTGTCCGGTTCGATTTCCCAACGAGAAGTTGTTGATCAACTTAGCGCGGGTGCCTCGGGTTGCAAGTCGGGCGGCGCCGCCGCCCGCAGGGGTCCAGGAGTACCAGTCGTTGCCGATACTTTCCAACCCGGTACCCGCATAAACCACAACGCCACCGGCGGAATTGGTAGAACTGATCACGCTGGCCCCTGAGCCGGTGTAATTGTGTTCCACGGTCGTACCCGCAAGACCCGAGATCACATCAAGGCTTGCCCCGACGGTTTGATCTGCGGTGAACGAAGCGTCCGCTATCCCTGTTCCCGGGATGTTGGCACTGTTCAGAAGCAACGGTCGGCTTGAGGCCGACAGGTAGTTGTAGGTACCACCATCCGTTGTTTCGCCGTAGACCGGCTGTATGCCCGGCGCCTCACCTGTGTTGAACGAAGTCTGGCCGTTGGCGGTAAGCGATGCAACGAACCCACCGGGGTTGTCACTCACAAATCGCGCCTTGAGCGTGTTTGTGAAGAACGAATTGGTTTGGCCATTACCCGCCAGCGAGAACGCGATGTCCTGACCGGAGACGAGGATCCGCCCGCCCGCTTCAACGAACGCCGAGATTCGTTGCTGGGTCGTAAGGTCCGTGATGGAACCTGGCCCCACGAAAACGTTGCCCGAGAAAGGTGCGGCCCAAACGATCAACCGGTTGTAAACAGGGCGAGACCGCGGTTGACGTTCGCCTACCCGGGTGTCTGCCGGCTGAATCGCAGTTCCGGGCAAGTAACCTTGGAACATTTCAGCAGGAACCGGCCCCCGGCTGAGGGTTCGCCAGATTGAGTAACGTCCTGCAGACGGCAACGCGTATCGGGTGCCGTTGCTGGCAGTAACCGGTGTGTAGGTCAACAAGCGGTCGATGTAGGAGCCAACACCGAGCGCGTGCGGGGTTCCCGGGTTCACGACCGTACCCGTCGCCGGATCGGTTCGGAAGTAACTGATTCCCGATGCGGAAACCGTCCACGGACCGACATTGGACCAGAATCGCGGGTCTGTTCCCCCAGGTGCCGGCTGTGCGGTCGCGCCGGCCTGTTCCGACGGATACCGCGCCATGTCGGAGTCGGTGTAGTACGATTCCGCGCCGAATTGGATGGGCAGACGGTTGTCGAGGTCACCAACCAGTCCACCGGGACGGCTTTGGAAGAACTTTTGTCCAAGCGTGTTGTCCGAGACAAAAAGGATATCCTTTTCGGCCGGAGTCAACGGGAACGCAGTGGAGCATCCCCAAACGTTGTCGTAGATGATCCAGTTGGAACGTCCCGCGCCGAAGGGGTTCGCGGCCTTGTCGAAGAGGATTACGTCCAGATACCAGTCGGATGCTTCGGCCGGCATTGTCCAGGCGGCACCGTAGAGTACCCCGCCGCGTCCGTCCGCAGGAAGGACCGGATCACCGTTGGCATCAACCAGAGGACGCAATTCGAGCCAGCAGTTCGGCCGACCGTTTTGACCATCCAAGATCTGGACCGAGCTGCCGGAGAACGCGATGGCGTCCGCGGTCCCGGGAATCGGAACCGGCCCGCCGGTGGCCGTGTGCCGGAAATACCGGCTGTGGTCGATACTGATCACTTCCGCTTCGTATTCGACGCCCACACTTTGGCCGTTGGCGGTGTTCCTCCATCGCAGAGGCGACGGCGGCGAACCCTCTTGGAAGATGTACGGTGCGCTTCCGACCTCCCGATACTCCTTGTGTTCCCGCGCAAAGCTGTTACTGCCGCTTTGTGCGATCGACTGGAAGTAGGAGTTGGGATTCTTGATCTGGATGAACGCCCGGTCGATGCCGGATTCGCGATCGTCAACACGAACGGTAAAGAAGACCTTGGACCCGGGCAGCAACCCGTTGTCTCTGGTTCGGACCGCCTGTCCGGGATTGTAGGTATCGCCAAGGTTGATGTGGACGATGTCCCCGGTCGATGTGTTGGTGTTGTAACGGACCAAGGTCGGGGCCGAAAAGTCGACAGCAGACGCGATCAGCAGATCGTGGGTATCCGGAGTCGGCGTGAACCCGTCGCCGTAGTTGTTGATGAACAGGT
>CAZYBA010000365.1:0-3712 GCA_964646105.1 uncultured Armatimonadia bacterium | reverse complement strand
CCCAAGCCGAAACGAACAACAACGCAACGTCAACAGCACCCCCTGCATCACCGGACCAAAACCGGTCCACCGCCTGCGGAAAAGGGGGTCGACCCACCAAGCCGAGCGATGTGCGGCATCCTGGCGAGCCCTGCCATTCCCATCACCGCAGGTCCATCGCGTATCGCGTCTTCCCACGGTCACAACCGTCCGCCCCAGACCGAGCCCAAACAGGTTTACGAAATCCCGGTTCCGCGTCCCAGTTCCAGCTTGCCTGCCACGGCGTCACCCGCTTGAAGCCAACCGAGGTGGCGCAATGCCGACCCGGCATCGTAGAAACTATCGTGGCAATACCCACCCCGTTCACGTCTGCCGGTCTCCGGTCTGCCGAAACCCCATGCCCCTGAACCGTTACGACCAACCCATCGGCGAATCGCTCATGCACCGGGACCAGCCCCCGCACCTGACAGCGGTCCCGATCCTCGGAAACTTCTGCCGGCTGGAACCTATCGACGCCAACCGGCACGCCGACGACCTCTGGGACGCCTTCGCCGAAGCACCCGACGACCGGGGCTGGACCTACCTGTCATCGGGGCCGTTCGCCGATCGCGACACATTCCGGGCGTGGGTCGACGAAATGTCGGAAGAGTTCTATTCCCCCTTCTGGGCGGTGGTAGTCGCCGACAAAGCGTGCGGTTTCGGGTGTTACCTCGCGATTTCGCCCACCCATTTCAGCCTCGAAATCGGCCACCTGCACTTCGCGCCCCGGCTGAGCCGCACCCCCGCTGCCACCGAAGCGCTCCATTTGTGGATTGAGAACGCATTCGCTCTGGGGTACCGACGTGTCGAATGGAAATGCGATGTCCTGAACGCGCCGAGCCGTCGTGCGGCACGCCGACTCGGGTTTTCCTTCGAGGGAATCTTCCGCAACCACCGCCGATTCCGAGGGCACAATCGCGACACCGCCTGGTACGCAATCGTCGAGGAAGACTGGCCGGCACTGCGCGCAATCCACCGCGCCTGGCTCGACCCCGCCAATTTCGACGGAGCGGGCATACAACGTTTTCGTCTTTCGGAACGCACATCCGGACTGCGCCGTCCCGATCCCGTCGACCGTTGATGCCGGCGGGTTGACCCTCCGGGCAAGTTCGCCTCTCGGAAGAAACGAGATGGGCGGCGGGAAAACGTCAAACCAATTCCAATAACCGCACAGTTCTACCCAACCTTGCGTAGCGCTGGCCATTGACAATCGGAGAGCATGGCCAACACAATCAGGGCATGCTTACCCCGCTCCTCCGCCTCGTCACCATCGGCCTTGCGCTGCTGGCGAGTTTCGCTGCCGTGCTGCCGGCGAACGCCGACCAATGGACCACCTGGCGCGGACCCCGTGGGGACGGTCACTCCGCGGAAAAGGGCCTCACCCTAAGCTGGGAATCCACCCCGCCGATGCTGCTGAAACTCGATGATTTGGGCGCGGGTTACGGGAGCGTGTCGGTAGCGGGGTCCCGATTTTACGCAATTGGTAACGACGGTCTCGAGAACGAATTCGTGCAGGCCCGCGAGACCAATACGGGAAAACTCGCCTGGAAACTGCGTCTCGGCAAGGTCGGCAACCCGGACCAGCAACCCAGCTATCCGGCGTCGCGGAGCACCCCGGTCGTGGATGGAGGACTGCTCTACGCGCTAGGCAGTGACGGCGATCTGGTGTGCGTGGATGTGCGCACGGGTCA
This sequence comes from uncultured Armatimonadia bacterium, assembly GCA_964646105.1. Classification (GTDB taxonomy): domain Bacteria; phylum Armatimonadota; class Armatimonadia; order Armatimonadales; family Armatimonadaceae; genus CAIRTT01. Next base: position 2,003 of record CAZYBA010000365.1, on the reverse strand, counting down.
GGAGCGCTGGCGCAAGCAATTGCGCTCCGATTTCGGGGGAATTCCCGGGACGTGGGCGTTTTCCGAAACCCCGCTTGTCGATGGCAACCGCTTGATCGTGACACCCGGAGGCAAGGACAACACGGTGGTGGCGCTGGACAAGCGTTCCGGAGACGTCCTCTGGAAATGCGCGGTCGAGGCTGGCGGCGGTGCCGCCTACGCATCCCCGATTATCGCCACCATCGCCGGCACCAAGCAGGTCGTGCAATATGTGCGCAGCACGATGGTGGGTGTGGACGCGGCCACGGGCAAGTTGTTGTGGACTTTCAACCGGACATCGGACCCACGTACTGGAAGCAATATCGGAACCCCGGTGGTGTACAAGGACGGGGTGTATGGAGCGGCCAGTCTCGTGGGAGCGGGGCTGGCGACCGTTGCCAAGAACGGCGAAACGTTCACCGCGACGTCCACCTATTTCGACCGGACACTGCCGAGCGCGATCGGGGGGGTTGTGCGGATTGGCGAGTACGGTTACGGCGCCAACGGCCAGACATTCGTCTGTTTCGACTGGGCCACCGGCACGGTCAAATGGGCCGAGCGTGGGGTGGGTGCGGGGGCGATGATCGTTGCCGACAACCGGATCTTCCTGCGCAAGGAAGCCGGGGAAGTTTCCCTCATCGAACCGTCGCCGGAGGGCTTCAAGGCCCGAGGCAACTTCCTTCCCGAGGGTCATCCTCAGCGCGGACGTTCGGAGTCGTGGGCGTACCCAGCGCTCTCGGATGGTCGGTTGTACATCCGGGATGGCGCGAAGTTGTGGGTTTACGACGTCCGGGCGGGCAAGCGCTGAGATCGGACCCGATCGGCGGGACTTTCGATATCAACGGTACCTTCGACGCCAATTTCATCCCCGAACCGGACCCGTGCGACGCCCCCGAGACCGCGTTGCGCCTGCGAATGCGCCGGGAAGAGCAGCCGCTTCCCCGGTTTCCGCAACTTCCGGACACTGTGGAGTTGCGGACCTACCAACATTCGGACGGACCGGGATTGCGGGCGTTGCTCGAGACCGGGACATTCGGGGCGTGGTCGGCGGAACGCTTGGATGCGTTGTTTGTCCATGCAATCGACCGCTTGGATGAGAACGCGGTCCATTTGGCCCTTCACGGTGGTGCCCCGATCGGACATTGTTGCCTGATGGTCCGGGATGAGCCGGAGGGAACGGTGGGCAAGTTGGGCTGGGTGGTGGTCCATCCGGATTGGCGTGGAAAACAGATCGGGCGCGCGGTTTGTGTGGCGGCCCTGCACGATGCACACCGTCGCGGCTTGGGGACCGTGATCCTGAACACCGAGGAATTCCGGCTGGCCGCCGTACGTCTGTACCTGGACTTGGGTTTTGCGCCGGTGCTGGGGGACGGTCCGGAGCAGGACGCATGTTGGCGGTCGTTGAGGGTCGGATAGACCGGGTTTCCGCCAACCAAAATGGTCACCCGCGCTCTGCACTGGCCCGGTTCCGGCACCCAATGAAGCCTCCCCAGCCCACATCCCGTACGCTCCGGTCCCGCTCGCTCCACACGGTCCCGTCGAAGACGGGCTTCCCACGGGCCGGGGGATTCATCCCCCGGAAACAAAAAACGCGCGAAGCGCAGCAAAAACACGTCCGCAGGACGATCGGCCGAAGGCCATCAAGACGGGTAATTCATTGCCCGGCACCAGGGAGGCCGACACACCCTCCCATCAACAAAGCAAGACGCGCGAAGCGCGGCAACGGTGCACGTCGGAGCTCGGGCGGGTATCACGGGCAACCACAAGGGCCGCGCCGCGACCCTGCGGGTTGCCCTTACAGACAGCACCGGGCGGGCCGACCGTGTACTTCCCAGTCCACATCCCGTACGCTCCGGTCCCGCTCGCTCCGCACGGTCCCGTCGAAGACGGGCTTCCCACGGGCCGGGGGATTTATCCTCCGGAAACCAAGAACGCGCGAAGCGCAGCAAAAACACGTCCGCAGGACGATCGGCCGAAGGCCATCA
>CAZYBA010000364.1:0-3777 GCA_964646105.1 uncultured Armatimonadia bacterium | reverse complement strand
GACACCGGCATCGCCGACCTGCCGATCATCTATGTCCAGATCAGCCGCTACTCTTTGGATTCCGACCCGAACTACCCGCTCGCTTGGGAATCGATCCGCGACAAGCAGCGCATTGCCGCGCCCAAGCGGCCCAATGTCTGGATGGTTCCGGCCATCGACCTGCCCCTCGACGACCTCATCCACATCGGAACCGAAGGACACCAACGACTCGGCAAGCGGCTTGCGGAAGTGGCCCTCGACAAGGTCTACAAGGTCCGCGGACACGGCACCCCGATCGACTTCGAATCGGTGGAAATCCTCAAGCAAATGGACTTCCTCCACAACACCATGCGCGTGCGCTTCACCGGGGTGAACGGCAAACTGCAGTCCCCCGGGCGCGCGTCCGGGTTCTCACTGCGCTCCAAGGAACCGCACAAGGACGGCCCGATGGTCTTCAAGACCGAATTCGATCCCAAGGACCCGCGCAGCGCCATCGTCTGGTTCTCCAAGCCGATCACCGCACCGGTCTCGCTCTACTACGGCGCCGGCCTCGACCCGTACTGCAACATTGTCGACAGCAAGGACATGGCCGTTCCCGCATTCGGGCCCATCCCGATCGAACCGCGCAAATAGCACGATGCCACAGGCCGCCCCCGATTCCACCGCACGCTGGCACGCCGAAACCCGGCACAACAGCCCTGCCCTGCGTCCGGTGCCGATCACCCCGATCGACGGCAACTTCCGCCGGGAAATCCTCGCGGGGCGGCCCTGCCTGCGCACCGACCGCGCCAGCGGCAACGGATATCTCTACTTCGATATCTCCCGCCGCTGGCTGCGCGCCCTCGGAGCCGCCCCGTTCTCCGTCGAAGCCACGGTCGAATTCCTCGACGACAACACCGACACTCTTTCCCTCCAGTTCGACAGCCCCGGAAACTCCGTCGATCAGAATTTCCAGACAGTGACTCTGAAGCGCACCGGCACCGGGCAGTGGGTCACCCGCAATGTGGTGCTGGAATCGGCAGAATTCGCCAACTCCCAGCACGGTCAAGCCGACCTGCGCATCGCCGCCGGAACAACCTCCGACATCGCGGTCGCGGCCCTGAGCCTGAATATACGGACTGCGTCGAAACCGGCGCCCGATCCCGTTCCACCTCCCCCGCCGTCCATTCCCACCCCCGACGAAATCCAGGTCCGATTCCGCGGTTTCGCGTTCACAACTTCTGCGAATGCGCCCGAATCCGTGCGCATCGCCGGTGCCCGTTGGCAGTCCCGCGCCAAAGCGTTGGGGGCCAAGCAGGCCTCCGGGGGAGTGCAAATCGTCAGTGGTGTCTGGGAAACCTCCTGGGCATCGCGTTACCCAAAGACCGCCGCCCTGATCGCCCGCGCCAAGCGACTTCCACTGGATTTCCAGCGCCGTGACACCGCGATCGTCTGCGTCGAACGTTCCGGAAAAAACCCTCTGGTGTGCGCGGTCGGGCTCGAGGCCCCCGGGGCGGTCAACGCCGTCTCCACCCTCGAGCGCGGCACCCTGCTCACAAGCAACGGTCCCGCTCTGTTCCTGCCCCGTGTCCCATCGCCCGACACCCCCGCGTTCGACCGGCGCGAAATCTACATCAACATCGGCTACGGACTCCGCCGCCCGGGAATCACGGTCGAGGACTGGACTCTCGAACGCTGGAAGGAAGCGATCGACCACTGGATCGCGTCCGGCCTCAACACCTGGTCGTTTTACCTCTGGGGCGACGGCCAGACATTGCATCCGGCGTCCGCGAACGCCGAACTCAACCGCCACGTCCACAAAACCCTCAAGGCCGCCATCGACTACTCCCACCGCCGCGGGATGCGTGTGGGCATGCACTTCACCCCCGGCATGGTGCCGGTCGCGTTGTGGAAATCCCGCCCGGACCTCCACGCCAAGCTCGAGTACGACTACCCCGGCACCGTCTGCACATCCCAGGCCGATTCCCGCAAGTGGATGGTCGATGTCCACCGCCCCGAGCTGCGCTGGTTCGACAACGTCGACTTCACTTCCCTCTGGTTTTACGATGTGGGCGGCTGCTTTTGTCCCACCTGTCGCAAGCCGGAAAACCAACGCGCGGCCCTCGATTGGCAGGTCCGGACATTCCGCAAAATCGCCGCCGACACCAACCCGCACGCCGATTTCCAAGTGATGGGCTGGGCAATCTGGCGTTACGAAAACAAGCACCAGATCGCCCTGCGCCAACCGCTGATCGAAACGTCCCTCAACACCGTTCCGAAACCGCGCCTCATTCTCGCCGACGGACTCAAGGTGGACCCGGGTGCTACGCCCCTCTTCCCCGACTTTGAACGCGCCGGGGTGCGCAGCGCCGGCTTCCTCTACCAAACCAATATCGAAACCGGTCAACCGTTCCCGCTTGGCCTCAGCCGTCTCCTCGAATCCGAAATCCGCGCTGCACAACGCGCCGGGATTCCCGACGTCTTCTTCATGCGGATGGAGGCTGGTTCCAAAACCACAGACGACACCCTGGCCGCCCGATTCCTCTGGAACCCGCAGATCTCCCCCGGACAAGCCATGCTCGAGACATCCCGCCTAATCACCGGCTCCGTCACGGCCGCGCAGCATCTCGCGCAAGCGCTGGTGCGCATCGACGATTTCGCGTGGAACGGATACGGCGAACGGCACGCCGGACCGGTGCGCGGACGGGAGATCCAAAAGTTCATCCGCGCCGCCGTGGACTCCGCGCCGGTGGCGTTCCGCAACCACCTCGAATGGCTCGCCGCGACCGGGGATGCGTACCGGATCCTGGGCGATGCCGTGGCCGCCCACGCCGACGAAGATACGGAACGACTCGCCGCACTCGACCGGGAATTCACAACCCGCATGCGGCAGTCCCGGCTGTTCCGACACCAAGCGGACGGTGCCGCGTATTGGAAAAACCTGTTCAAGGATGTTTTGTGCCGCTGTTTCCACGCCGGCTACGCCGCCGGCGCCTTCTGATTCCATTCCACCCGACGAGGAGACGTTTCGATGACGAACACCCATCGCAAGCTGGGGATGTATATCCACCAGCACTGGCCCTACAACAACCCGTACTGCGCGCGCACCTGGAGCCGCGACGATTGGCGGGGGTACGCCGACGGTCTCACGCGCCTCGGCTACAACACCGTCCTCATCTGGCCCATGGCCGAAACCATCCCCGACCCGCCCACGCCGTCCGATATCGCCCATCTCGAGAAAATCCGCGATGTCATCGCCATGCTCAAGCAAGAGTTCGCGATGACCGTGTACGTGGTGTTGTGCCCGAATGTCGCGCCGATCGACGACGAAGCACGCACAGTGGAGTTTGAGAATCGGCACTTTTTCTACTGCGACATGCGCGTGAATCCCGGCGATCCGGTCGCCATGGACGCCCTGATGGCGCGGCGTGCCAAGCTCATGCCCTACCTCGCCGAAACCGACGGAGTCGCGATCATCGACAGCGACCCCGGCGGCTATCCCGGCTCCACCAATCAGGAATTCGTCGATCTGATGGTCCGGCACCGCCAACTCTTCGACCAATTCCGCCCGGGGATCGAGCTCATCTACTGGATGCACGCCGGCTGGCTCGGCTACAACCGCTTCTACCAGACCGGGGTCCTCGAATTTTCTACCCCGGAAGAGAACGCCGACTGCCTGCGTCGCCTCGCCGACGCCGCGCCGGAGCCGTGGAGCATTGCCAACGGCTACGAGGTGGCGTGCAGCGTCGGCCTCGAGCACAAGGTGATGAGCTACAACTACGGACGCATCGAGGGTGAGCCGAGTTATCCGCGCACCAA
>CAZYBA010000363.1:0-3785 GCA_964646105.1 uncultured Armatimonadia bacterium | reverse complement strand
AATGACGCCTGGCGTTCCTCCCCTGCAGGCCACCCCTTATGGCGCACAGGAGCAAGTGGGACTCGGGCTCGGGCGCGGGTTCGGGCTCGGAGATTCGGGCCGGGCAAGCGGCAGCTTGTCGTGCCCGTATTCCCCCCCCCCCTGTGCCGAAGCTATCTTACCCGCGCCCCGCCCGGACAGTCCACGGGAAACCTTGCCGGGTTTCAACCCGCCACCCGATTCATCCCCACGCCGCGATCGAAACGGCTTGCTTTCCACCACCGCGAGCACCACTTCCGAGAACCGATACCCCTTGGACGCAACCCGTGATGCCATCGCGTCCAGGTTGCACTGGTCGTAACTCTCCAAACCGCGTCCGATGCCGTAGGTCAGCAATCGTTCGGCCAACGTTCGCACAAACTTGCCCTTCTGCTTCAGAAGCACGTCCCGAAGCTGCACCGGCCCCTGGAAACGAATACCCCCCGGCAAGTCGCCCGATGCATCGATGGCATGTCCCTCGTCCTGATCGCGCCACGATCCCACACCGTCGAAATTCTCCATCGCCAATCCAATGCCGTCCAGACGCTGATGGCAGGCGTTGCACGCAGGGTTGCGGCGATGCTCCTCGAGACGCGCGCGTACTGTCTTCAACTCCGCGGTCCCCCGCTTGTTTTCCGGCAATTCCGGAACATTCGGAGGAGGCGGAGGAGGCGGAGTCCCCAACAGATTCTCCAACACCCACTTGCCGCGTTTCACCGGGGACGTCCGCCCGGGGTTCGACGTCAATGTCAGGATGGACGCATGCCCCAGCAAACCTGCCCGGGGTCCCTCGGGGAGCACAAACGGACGCATCTCCGGACCACTCACCCCAGCAAGACCGTAATGGCGCGCGAGACGCTCGTTCAGGAACGTTCGGCTCGTAGACAGGAACTCCAGGACCGAACGATCCGATTGCACGATGTCGGTGAAGAACATCTGGGTCTCGAGACGCATTGCATCGCGCAACGTTTCGTCGAAACTCGGGAACCGCTGGTTGTCCGGCTGGACAACCGACAATTTGCGCAATTGCAGCCACTGCCCCGCGAAATTCTCCGCCAATGCCGTGGAGCGACGATCCTTCAGCATTCGCAGGACCTGCTGACGCAAGACGACAGGATCGCGCAACCGCCCCTTCGACGCCAAGGCGAGCAATGTGTCATCGGGCATGGTCGACCAAAGGAAATAGGATAGCCGGGTCGCCAATTCATGATCGCTGAGTTCGCGACGCGCTTTCGGGTCGCCCGGTTTCGGGTCCAATTCCACACGGAAGAGGAAATGCGGCGAAACCAAGACCGCCTGCAATCCCAGTTGAACCCCGCGTTCGAAACTCTGGTCACGCTTCAGGGCCAGTCGGGTGATGGCAACCAAGCCAGGCAACTCGCCCGCACGCAACGGTCGACGGAAGGCACGGCTCGCCAACGGAGCCAATACCTTGCCCATCGCCTGATCCCATGCGGCCGGAGTACGCAGCGACGGATAGGCTGCCAGGAGACGACGCTGCCCCTCGGAAACATCTCCGGCCAGCCGTGCCCCGCGGGGCGGAATCACCGAAATCGACTCGATGGCGAGATTCCGATCCCGACGCCGCGGATTGGGCTCGTTCGGATTCCAAAAGTCGTTCAGAAACTCCGCCCCGATGCGACGCTTTCCGGGCACATCGACTTTCACCCGGGTACTGAAACGACCCGACTTCCCTTCCTCCTGCGGGACATCGAACTTTCCGATCGTCCGGTCACCGACCACAATCCCCATCCTGCAGGGTTGGTCGCCACCCTGGTCGCCCCAAGCCTCGACCACAATCTCGTATTCCCCCGCGACAGGAAACACGTGTTCGAAAGCCGCGACCCCCTGCGTACCCAACACAAATGCGCTTTCACGCGGACCGCCGCCCGCCCCGATCAACGACGCACCAAAGCGAATCACCGGAGCAAGCCCCCGGTCCTCGGGCGCAACCACCACCTGACGTGCCACCTTGCGGGCCGCATCCAGATACTTCTCCATCAACAACGGCGAAATGGTCAATATATCGCCGATATTGTCGAACCCATATCCGACATCGTCCGACGGGAAATCGTCCGTAACCTTGGTCTCGACTCCCAACAAGTCACGAATCGTATTTCGGTACTCGACTCGATTGAGGCGACGCATCGTGACGCGCCCCGGATCGTCGATGGAACAGTCCAATTGGGAGAACAAGCCCTGCACGAAAGAGGCAATCCGGGTACGCTCCGCCCCCGTTGGCTGCGGACTCCCTGCAGGTGGCATCGCGGACGATTCGACATTGGAGGCAATGCGTTCCCAAGTCTGACGATGTTTCAGAAGGTCGGAAAGCGTTCGGTATCGCGTTATGTCCACACCCGCCGACGCACTTCGACCCTGGTGGCAATCGATGCAGTACTTCCGCAACAACGGCAACAGCCCGTCGGAGAACTCCTTGCGGCGCGACGGCGAATCCAACGCCGACGACACTCCGCCCGAACCGGTTTTCGGGGTAACCGATGGCTTGGGCGGCGGCGCCGAACTGGTCGCAAGCACGAGCGACGACAACATCAACACCGAACCCGTCAGTTTGCCCCCGGCACCACAACCCCGTACGCATCGTCAACATCCTCGAATTGATACAATACCCCGGCGCCCGCCGGGTTGCATCGGGTGTAGTTACCGACGCAATTCCAGGCGCAAGGTTCCCCCATCCCCATGGACGAACTCGAAACCTTCCTCTACCATGTCGTCCCGCAGAATCAGTGGGAATCGCGCTTCGACGGCACCCGGTACGACACACCCGACCGCCCCGAAACAGGCTTCATCCACCTCAGCTACCGGCATCAACTCAAGGCCACGGTAGCGCGTCACTTCCTCGACAGAACCGACCTGCTCGTTCTCAAAGTGGATCCGCGCCGCCTGCCCGCATTGCAGTCCGAAGACCTCTACGGACACGGGGAATTCCCCCACCATTACGGTCCGATCGACGCCGACGCCATCGTAGACAAACGCCCATGGATCGGAGGCGACCCGTTTGGAAACTGAATCCATCCTCAGGCGGATGCTCGGGTCGGGCAAATGGACCGACCTCGCCGTCGACGGCATTCAATTGGCGGTTCTGGGCCTGTTTCTGCTGCTGGTTCGCATCGCTGTCTTCCGCATCACCGAACGCGCGTCCGATCAGATCGCACGGCGCAGCGGCGAACGGCAGGCAGGACGCGTCCGCACACTGATGGGACTCGCACGAAGCGTCGCCGACTTTCTTCTGGGTTTCCTACTCGCGGTCAATGTCCTCGGCAGGGTCGGCATCAATGTCACCGCAATCATCGGCACCGCGTCCGTCGCGGGACTGGCCGTCGGTTTCGGTGCCCAAAAACTGATCAAGGACCTGATTACCGGATTCATCCTGCTGCTCGAGGACCAGTACGCCGTCGGCGAGACAGTCACCATTGGAAACGTCACCGGCACCGTCGAAGAACTCGGGATGCGGGTCACACGGATTCGCGACGGTGACGGGCGGATCCACATCCTCTCCAACGGCGACATCGCCGTTGTTTGCAACCACTCCCGTGGACCCATCCGTGCGGTGCTCGAAGTCGGCATCGCCGCCCATATCGCACCCAACAAGGCTGCCAACGCACTGGAATCGCCGTTGCAATCGGTATCGAACCAATTGGGACTCGCCGAAACAGCGCGGGTCGAAGGCGTCGCCGGTACCGACGCCACCAAGACCACCCTCCGGATCGTCTACCGACTACACCCCGGACAGGACCACGCCCGCGTCG
>CAZYBA010000362.1:0-3790 GCA_964646105.1 uncultured Armatimonadia bacterium | reverse complement strand
TGACGGTTTCGACGGGAGTCCAGACCGCCCGCGCGTTCACCAAGGCGGTGACCGACTGGCGGCGGACGTTCCGTGGGGATGCTCCGGTGGTGGAGGACACGGCGCTCACCGACGCCCAGATTCGGGATTCCAACCTGGTGCTGTGGGGGGATCCGCAGTCGAACGCGGTATGGAAACGGATTGCGTCGAAGCTGCCGGTCTCGTGGACCGCGGAAACGTTGACCGTGGCCGGCAAGGCCTACGGCGGTGCGGACGCGATCCCGGTGCTGGTGTTCCCCAATCCGTTGAATCCCAAGAAGTATGTGGTGTTGAATTCGGGGTTCACGTACCACGAGCATGCGGCGGGCAGCAACGCGTTGCACACGCCGAAGCTTCCGGACTGGGCGGTGTTGAAGGTGGCGGACGGCCCGATGCAGATTCTGGATGCGGGTTTCTTCACCGACACGTGGGAATGGGCGCTGAGGCCGTAATCAAGCGAGACCCAACCTCGAAAAATTCATCCCCCGGAATGCCCCGGGGGGATGAGTCCCTGGGCTCACAGCCTGCGGCCGGATTGAGGGCGACGCAGACGTGCGGCTGGGGCGGGGTGACGCAGACATGCGGCCTGATGCACGGGCAACCACAAGGGTCGCCTTGCGACCCTGCAGGTTGCCCTTACGGGATAGAGGCCGATCGGCTCCGGGCGTTTGGCGGAGGGAACTCCGAGCACCGTCCGCCCTGGGGCATCGGGCCATCCTGCTTCCCTCTGGCCCGGGAGAGTGAACTCTCCCTCTGAAGGCCTTCGGCCGAGGGGGTGGTGGGCAGCGCGCGTTTTGCCGGGGATCAGGACGGCGTCGAACCAGCCGAGGAGGGCGTTTTCCACGACCAAGCCCCGTTGCAACCTAGCCCTGCGCCGGGGGCCAAAGGTCCCGTCGAAGACGGTCGGCCGAGGAACGAGGCCATGGAACGGGTACTTCAGTGCCCGGGGACCGGGAAGGGGATTCATCCCCCGGAACGACAAGGGCGCGCAGCGCCACAACGTCCGGGCTCGATGTCACACCGAAGCGGTGGATTGTTCGGGGCTGGCGTTGACGTTAACGTTCCCCGGTCGGGCACGTCAGCGCCCACCTGAGTGGTCCGAGCGGACCCTCACCCCAGCACCGCATCCACCAGAACATCCGCCCCATAACGGATCGGGTCGGTGACCGGGAGCCCCGTTTCGTCCGCGGTGTGCTGGATGGCGCTCCGGGCCGCGCTGTCGTCCAGATGCGACGTGTTGAGCGCCACCGCAACCACGTTGGCGGCGGGCAACGCCCCGCCGGCCGCCGAAACCTGCTCGTACAGCCGCACCACCTCGGCGAGGGGCGGAATCCGCACCCACGGAGTCCGCGCCACCGCTTCCTGACCCGCACGGTGGCACAAAATCAGGTGGGTGGGCATCGACCCGCGCATCAAGGGTAGCCACGCCGTCGACGCCGGATGGAGCACCGAACCCTGACCCTCCACCCACAGCAAATCGGCGAACGACGCATGGCGCTCCACCAACTGCTCCACCGCCCCGGACGCGAAATCGATACGCACCGCATCCAGCGCCACACCGTCCCCGGAAATGCAAATCCCGATCTGGCCGGTGGCGAGAAACGACGAACGCAACCCGCGATCGGCGGCGGCACGGTCGCACGCCAGCGAAACCGTCATTTTCCCGATCGCCATGTCGGTGCCCACGGTCAGGATGCGACGGCAAGCCAGTTCGCGCGCGAGACCGAGCCCGTTGCGGACCGTCTCCGGTTCGCGCCGGATGTCCGCGATGAACGCCGATGGCGATTTGGCGGCGGCAAATTCCGGGTCCGTCGACATCGAAGCGTGGAGGCCGTTCACAATCGACATCCCGCAGCGCAATGCGTCGACAATTTCCGAACGCCAATCCGGGGGCAGCACCCCGCCCGGCGGCGCAATCGCCGGCACCAAGACATCCGCCCCGAGCGCGGCAGCCTCCGCGACAGTCGCCACCACCGGCACAGACCGGGGAATTCCGGTGATGTCGGCGCTGTCCCTGCCGGCATGGTCGCGGTCGATGACGGCCACGATCGGTCCGCGGCGCCAGCGCAGCAATCCGTGCCCCATCTTCCCCGCACTGCCCATGCCAACCGGCAGGTTGCCGTGCATCAGCAGCGCCACCCTGTGCGTATCGTTCAGCATGGTTCCACCCCGAGCCCGGGCGCATCCCCCGGAACCACCTTGCCGTCGTGCCACCCCAGGCCGGTCCACGGATCCGATGTCAAGTTCAGATGGCTGTCCAAATCGAGATAGTCGAAGAGCGGGGAGATGTGTGCGCCGGCGGCGATCGCGAGCGACGATTCCCCCATGCAGCCGAGCATGGTCATCAATCCGCAGGCCCGCGCGGTGTGCACCACCCGCAGCGCCTCGTCGATGCCGCCGGTTTTCATCAGCTTGGTGTTGACCCCGTCGATCCACGGCGCAAACCGCGGGATGTCGGACGCATGATGGATGGATTCGTCGAGGAAAATCGGGATCGAGGACGGGCGCAGCGACGGCAAAACATCCTCGTTGCCCGGGGCGATCGGCTGCTCGACATAATCGCAGCCGTGGTCGGCCAGGAACGCGATCATGGTGCGGGCATCGTCACCGCTCCATCCGCCGTTGGCGTCCACCCGCAACCGCACACCGCTGCCCGCCGCGTCCCGGACCGCCAAGTACATCGCCCGATCGTGGTCGATGCCGTCTTGGCTGCCCAACTTGATCTTGAGGCAGCGCGAGCCGGTACGTTCGATCCAGTCGCGGGCCACGTCTGCGGCGCGCGCGGGCGGGTTGATGCCGACAGTCACCGACGTTTCGACTATGCGGGAGCGATCCAGGCCGAGGAGTTGCCAAACCGGCATCCCCGCGCGTTTGCCCAGCCAGTCCCAGCAGGCGGTTTCAAGGGCGCAAACCGCCGCGGTGCCGCCGGGCCCGCCGATGCCCTGCGGAGCCGCGGGATCGTCGGCGATGGCGCCCAAAATTTCCTGACGTTGCCACGGTCCGAGCGGACGCAATCGCTCGGCCCAGCGTTCCAAGGCAGCGACGGTGGTTTGCGCGGTGTCCCCGGTGACCGAGTTGGGTGCCATTTCCCCGCAGCCGACAATGCCGTCGTGCTCGACCGTGATCACGACATTGTCGGTGGTCGCGCTGGTGCCGCGGCTGATGGTGAGAGGGATGCGCTTGACCAGCGGGAGCGCACGGGTGGAGACAATCATCGCCTCAGCGTACCCCCGGTTGCGTTTCGGGGTCAAAATCGGAACCGTTCCGGCACCGCAGCGCCGCCTCAGAAATTGTCACCGAAACGAGATCGTCCGAGGAGTTGTCAACGTTCACCGTTTTCCGGCGACCTCGGCACCGAGACGTTAACGAAAAACCGTGAAAGTCAAGGCGTTGACAACACGTCGTCAACGTCAATTCGGGAACGCCGCCGAACGCATCCGTGGCGCCCGCCGGCGGATCAGACGGTTTCCTTGGGGGGGTTGCGGCCGATGACCGGGTATTGCTCGTAGTCGATGATCGAGCCGGAAATCCGCGGGGCGAGGTCGCTCATGAGGAGACAGACCATGCTCGCGATTTCGTCGGGGTCGACCAGGGAGCCGCTCGGGACCGCGTTGACCGGCAGGCGCACCGGCCAGTCGTCGGGGAGGCCCTCCGCCCGTTTGATCTTGATTTCGTTTTCGGTGAGCACCCAGCCGGGATTGATCTGGTTGACGCGGATGCCACGCGGCCCGAGGGAGTCCCCGAGGTTGCGGGTCAGGGTGAGGAGCGCGCC
>CAZYBA010000361.1:1407-3815 GCA_964646105.1 uncultured Armatimonadia bacterium | reverse complement strand
TCGTGCGATCCAACCACTCACGGACACTGGGGAAACGCGCGAAGTAATCGGCCTTGAGTGTCTTGGCTTCGCCACCGGAGATCTTCAGCTGCCGCGCCAGGGCAAAATCCGAAATGCCGTACAGCACCGCGAAATTGACGGTCTTGGCCGCGCGGCGCATGTCGGACGTGACCTCTTCCGGGCTCACCCCGTAGACACGTCCTGCCGTGTAGCGGTGAATATCCTCTCCGGACGCAAAGGCTTCGCGCATCTGCGTGTCTCCCGACAAGTGCGCGAAAATCCGCAGTTCGATCTGCGAGTAGTCCGCCGAGAGCAACACATGGCCGGCCGGTGCGACAAATGCGCGGCGCAGGCTGCGGCCCACTGCGGTCCGGACGGGAATGTTCTGCAGGTTGGGGTTGCTCGACGCCAACCGTCCGGTGGCGGCGACTGTCTGCGACAGGAATGTATGCACCCGGCCGTTGCTGTCGGCGAGCACGGGCAACGCCTCGGCGTAGGTGCTGCGCAACTTGCTCAGCTCGCGCCACTCCAGGATTTCCGAAACAATCGGATACTGCGGAGCCAGTTCCTCAAGCACGTCGGCGTCGGTCGAATAGCCGGTCTTGGTCTTCTTGCCCGACGGCAAACCAAGCCGTTCGAACAGAATCTCTTGTAGTTGCTTGGGGGAACCGATGGTGAACGCCCCCCCGGCTTTTTCATGGATGGACGTTTCGAGTTCGCGGATGCGTTCGGACGTGCTGTTGGAGAATGCCTTGAGCGCTCCGATGTCGAGCAAGAGGCCGGTGGCTTCCATCCGCGCCAGGATTCCCGCCAGCGGCAACTCCAGATCGGTAAGCAACCCCGTCAGGCCGTCGTCGTCGAGACGCGGTTGCAGGACATCGTGCAACGCCCGGATGGCGTCCGCCCCGGACTCCGCCGCCGCCTTGGCGAGCGGTGCGGCATCGACTGCCGCGACCCCCTTGCCCGACGGTGTGGCAACCACTTCCACGCCCGCCAGATCTGCGGCGACATCCACTAAGGGGAAACCACTGCGCCGACCGGCAAGCACCAGGTAGGCGGCCAGTTCCGTATCGAAGGCCAGACCGCGCAGCTGCACTCCGAGGCGCAGCAGTTCGGCGGTATCCCGGTGCAGGTCGTGGCCCCACTTCGGAACCGATTTGTCTTCAAGCACCGCCACCAGCTCGAGGGGGAGTTGTCCCGCCCCGCTGGCGACGGTGTCGAACAGACCTCCGGAGGCGGCGGATTGTCCGGTATCGACCGGAACCCACCACACCGATCCGTCCACGGGAGACAGCGCGAGCCCGATGGCATTGCCCCCGGGGTCGCAGGCCAGCCGCAATGCCAGGCCGCCCGAACTGCGGCACGCTTCGACCAACCCGGGCAAATCCGAGCGGCTTTCCCACGAACGCGCTCTCGCGGCGACCTTGGCGGGCTCTTCGACAACGGAATCCGCGGCATTGGCCTCGCGAACGCGATCGGCCTGCGCGGCATCTCCCCCTCCGATGCGCTTGATCAGCTGGCGAAATTCGAGTTGTTCGAAAAGCGCGCGCAAGCGGGGAACGTCCGGGCTCGGTGCAACCGCCACGTCCACAGCGGGCAATTCCACGCCTTCCAGCGGAACGTTGCGCCGTATGACCGCGAGGTCTTTGGACATCGGAATCTGCGGCGCGGCGGCGATCACCGCGGACTGGATACGGGCCGGGGCGATTTCGTCGGTCCTGCCCAGCATCTGCTCGACTGTCCCGAACTTCTGCAGCAATGTCGCGGCGGTTTTTTCGCCAACTCCCGGGACACCGGGGATGTTGTCGGACGTATCTCCCTTGAGGGCCCGGTAGTCGGTGAGTTGGGCGGGCTCGAGGCCGTAACGCGCCCGAACCGCGTCTTCATCGTAGAGCACCGTGTCGGTGACTCCCTTGACCGTGATCATCACCCGAACTCCCGGCTCGACCAACTGGAGGGCGTCGCTGTCGCCGGTGACAATCATCACTTCGTACCCGCGTTCCTTGCCCTCGCGGGCCAGGGTTCCGATGATGTCATCCGCCTCGAATCCGGGCACTTCGACCGCGGGAATCCCGAACGCGGCGACCAATTCCCGGGCGATCGGGGCTTGGGAGCGCAGGTCGTCGGGGGTGGACTGGCGGGTGCCTTTGTAGTCGGCGAACAGCTCGTGCCGGAAGGTCTTGACCGGGGCGTCCCAGGCGCAGTAGACCTGATCGGGCTTCTCGCGGTCCAGAAGCGTGAGGAGCATCTGGCTCAGTGCGAAGACCGCATTGGTGGGTTGCCCGGCGCTGTTGGTGAGCGCGCGCATGGCAAAGAAGCCGCGATAGAGGAGCGCGTTGCCGTCGAGGAGCACGAGTCGCTTGGACATGCTGTCTTGTTTCGCCAGCGGCGCCGGATCTCCCTAGGAT
>CAZYBA010000361.1:0-1397 GCA_964646105.1 uncultured Armatimonadia bacterium | reverse complement strand
AAAGGCGGGCGTCTCCGATTTCGGATCGGCTGGGGCTGGCCGGACTCTGACTATCCGACGTCAGCGTCGCCGTTCACTGCCGGACTCGACGCGATGCGGTCGAAACGCCGGCGGGCGGCCGTCTTCGCGGGAGTTTCCTTGCGGGTCTTTTCAACTGCGGCGATGGCGTAGTTCGTGGCGCAGCAATGCGTCCTTGCGCCCTACCCCGCCGGCGTAGCCGGTGAGGTGTCCGGATGCGCCGATCACCCGGTGGCACGGCACCACCAGCCAGATCGGATTGGCCCCGCAGGCCTGGCCGACCGCGCGTGCCGCACCGGGCTTCCCCAGCATCTTGGCGATGTCGCCGTAGCCGAGGGTCTTTGCGTAGGGGATTTCGTTCAGGATGTTCCAGACCGCCTGCTGGAACGTTGTGCCAGAGGGAGCAAGCGGCAATTCGAAGTCAAAACGTTCCCCCGCAAACCATGCATCCACCTGGGAGCGAACGTCGGCCAGAGCCGGGAAATCGTTTGATGCCGCCGTGTCTGGATCTTTGTCGTCGACATGAAGTTCGACGAGGTTTCCGCGGATGTCGAATGCGGCGTGGGCGGTTCCGAGCGGGGTCGGGAACGCCCCACGCAGGAGGGATGGTTCGCGCGATGCCATGGGTCCATGGTATCGGTTGACGGGAGAACGAAATGGACGAGGCAGAGATTCGCAGGCGGCATGCGCAGACCGGTGCGGCATGGAACGAGGCGGCGGCGCAGTACGAAAGGGAGTTTGAAACCAGTGTCGCGTTCCTGCGGGCGGGAGGCACCAATTTTTGCCAGCCGGAATTCGAACGCCTGACACCGCTCGCGCGTCGGTGCACCCACGCGGTGCACCTGCAATGCGCGGCCGGCCACGACACGTTGTCGTTGTGGAACCTGGGCGCGCCGCGGGTGACCGGGGTCGACATTTCGGAGCGCATGCTGGCGCTGGCGCAGCGCAAGTCGGACGCGCTGGGCGCAAGGGCGCAGTGGGTCCATTCCGATGTTCTGGAACTACCGGAATCGCTGCGCGAATCCGCCGATCTGGTTTACACCGGGCGCGGCGCCCTTTGCTGGAACCTGGATATCGACGCTTGGGCACGCTCGGCCGCGTCCGTGCTCAGCGTCGGCGGCACCCTGTTTGTCTACGACGGTCACCCGCTCGACTGGGTATGGCGCACGGATGTCCCGAATTACGAACTCGACCCGCAGTACGGCGACTATTTCGACTCGACCGTGTTTACGGATGCCGGATGGCCGGAGTGTTACATTCCGGAGGGGAACAAACCGACCGGCGGTTGGTCGCCCAAGCACGAGCGCCAGTGGACATTGGGCGCAATCGTCACCGCCGTCGCCGACCCGAAGCAGGCGACCCAGATGCTGACGGCGGCG
>CAZYBA010000360.1:0-3818 GCA_964646105.1 uncultured Armatimonadia bacterium | reverse complement strand
ACCGGCGAAAACCACGCTTCGGCGTCGTTGCCGGATTCCCGTGACGGAGGATGGGACGCCGTTCTCCGTTCCCGAATTGCGCTGGGGTTTGCGGGGCAGCGCCGGGCGGAAGTCGAATACGGGGCAAAACAGGCAAGCACCTGATATACCGTTTTGTGAAACAACCGAACGAACGACCCGACCGGGACCGCGGTCCCCACTCCAATTTTTCTCGATATACCAACCCGTCCGGTGGCGGCCGCGGCCCCGCCCCCCGTGACTCGCGAGGAGGAGATCGTCCTCCGCGCCGACCCGATTTTGACAACAACGGTCCGCGCCGTCCTAGTGGCGACCGTCCCAGCTACGGTCCGCGCGACGACCGTGGACCACGTCCCTTCGACCGCGACTCCGGCGGTCCCCGCCCGGGTGGTCGGTCCTTCGAACCGCGCCCGGATCGATCCTGGTCCGGTGAACGCCCCCAGGGTTTCACCGAACGTCCCTACAACCGCGAACCGCGCTCCGACGATCGACCGCGCTTCGGCGGGCCCGATCGGCCGCAATACGGTTCCCGGGACGACCGGGGTGGAGATCGTGGCTACGGCGGGCCGCGTGACCAGCGTGGCGGAGACCGACCGCAGTACGGTTCCCGGGACGACCGGGGAGGCGATCGGAACTACGGCGGTCCGCGTGACCAGCGTGGCGGAGAACGTCCGCAATACGGCGGCGGAGACCGACCGCAGTACGGCGCACGTCCCGGTCGGCCCGATAACGACCGCCCCCGTGGCGAACGCGGCGCAGATCGTCCTCAGTACGGGGGCGACCGACCCAACAGCCGCGGCGGCGAGCGCCCGGCAGCCGCACCGCGCCCCGAACGTTCCCGCGATACCACTCCCGATACGGCCGCACCCGAGTCCGAAACCGAACTCACCGGCCCGACCATGACCAAGACCGAGATGAAGAAGCGCAAGAAGGTCGCCAAATTGCTGGAAGCCGGATTGCCCATCCCGGAAGATCTCCAGCGGTTCCTCTTGCCGCCGGGCGAGGCGTTCGACGCCCTTGCGGAAGGCGAAGCGGAAGAAGCGGTCGCCGACACGGACACCGAGACCGAAGCGGACATCACCGAGACGTCTGAACCCGTCGAACCTCTGGTGGAAGTGGCGGTGGAAACGGAAACCATCGCGGAACCGGTCGCCGAGGCCGCGGTCGCCGTCGCCGAACTGCCCGCCGACGTTCTCGTCCCCGAGGATTCCACTCCCGAACCAGTGCCCGCTGCTCCGCTGAAAAAGGTCCGCAAGACCAAGAAGCAACTCGCCGAGGAGGCCGCCGCACTCGAGGCAGAACTCGCTACCCCGGCTCCTGTCGTTGCGGTGGACGAAACAGAAACCACTCCGATCGTCGAAGCGACGGCCCCGGAGACGATGGAAGACGAGCCTGCGGTCACTCCCGAGTCCAGCATTGCGGTGCCCGAAGAGACGGTTGCGCCGGCCGAGCCCGAAGTCGTGGCAGCGGAAACACCCGCCGCCGAGCCTGCCAAGCCCGCGACCAAGCCCCGCAAAGGGCGGCTGATCATCGATGTCGAGGTGCCCGAGCAGGCCCCGGAACCCGCTGCCGACATTCCCGCACCGTTGGTTGCCGAGGTGTCTGCCGCTCCGACCGCGGACACTCCTGCGATCACCGAACCGGCACCGGCGAAGGCGAAGAAGAAGTCCAAAAAGGGTGCGGACACCCCGGTCGAGGCTACCGCGCCGGAATCGCGTGAACACGACGGTCCCCTGTTTGCGGATCTCGGCCTTCCGGCGAGTTTGCTTGCCGCGGTATCGGCAGCCGGTTTCGAATCGCCGACTCCCATCCAGGCACGCTCGATTCCGCCATTGCTCGCCGGCAAGGACTTGGTCGGCCAGGCCCAGACCGGTACCGGCAAGACCGCCGCGTTCGCGCTGCCCATCCTCGCCGGAATCGACCCGTCCCTGCCCGGCACCCAGGCGCTCGTGGTGGTTCCCACCCGCGAGCTCGCCATCCAGGCCGCGGAACAGTTCGTGCGCTTCGGAGGCGGGATCCGCGTGGTCCCGGTCTACGGAGGCCAACCCATCGACCGCCAGTTCCGCGCGTTGATGAAGCCGCCGGCCGTGGTGGTAGGCACGCCGGGACGACTTCTCGACCACCTGCGACGCGGGTCGCTCAACCTCGGTACCGTACGCTTCTGCGCCCTCGACGAAGCCGACGAAATGCTCTCGTTCGGTTTCATCGACGATATCGAGGCCATCCTCGCGGAACTTCCGGAAGTGCGTCAGACCACGCTCTTCTCGGCCACCATGCCGCCGCGGATCGCCGCGCTCGCCGACAAGTTCCTGCGCAATCCGGTTCGAATCGAGATCGAATCGAAGCAACGTACTGTCGAGACGGTTCGCCAATTTGTTTACGAGGTTCCGCCGGGACGCAAGCGCGAGGCGCTGGCGCGCATTCTCGACATGGAAATCCCCGGACCCACCATTGTGTTCTGCCGCACCCGGGCCGAGACCCAGGACCTGGCCGACACGCTGCGCTTGCGTGGCTACGATGCCGAACCGCTCCACGGAGACATGGCCCAGGCCGAACGCGACCGGATCATGAAGAAGTTCCGGGACGAGCAAACCGACCTGCTGGTGGCCACCGATGTCGCCGCCCGCGGCCTGGACATCTCGGGGGTCACCCACGTGGTCAACTTCGACCTTCCGTGGGACGTCGAGCAGTACATCCACCGCATCGGACGCACGGGCCGGGCGGGACGCGAAGGCGATGCCATATCGATCATCGAGCCCAAGGAACGTCGCAACCTGCGCCGTTTCGAGTATCAACTCGGAGTACGCCTCGAGCAGCGACGCCTGCCGTCGTCGGCCGACATCGCCGCACGCCGACGGGAAGTTTTCTCGTCGAAGGTGCGTGAACGCTTGGAGACGGGCGGGTTCGATGACCAGCTCGAAGCGGTTTCCGAACTCTCGGAATCGTGGGATGTCGCCGACATCGCGGCCGCGGCCCTGCACCTGCTCTGGGAAGCGTCCGGAATCGCCAAGTCCGAGTCGGTCGAAGACGAACTGGCGGCTGAAGGCGAGCGCCCCGAGCCCGGCATGGCCCGGTTGTTTGTCAGCCTCGGTCGCATGGACCGGGTACGGCCCAACGAACTGGTCCAGGTGATCCGCACGGAAACCGGACTGGGAGCCGGCGCCATCGGAACCATCGACATCATGGACCGCTGCAGCTTCATCGAAGTGCCGCAGGAACATGCCGAACAGGTCATTCAGGTGCTGGGGTCGGTTCCGTACCGCGGACGTCGCCCCAAGTGCGGGTACGCACGGCCGAAAGACAACGAAGGCCCGGGACGACGATTCTGACGTCCCCCGCCGCCTGAGAAATCAAAACGCCCCGGATACAATCCGGGGCGTTGTTTTTAGAGAATTCGCGCCATGCGCGTGAAACGGCTGGACGATAACGCCCACGGACCTTTGCTCGAACAATATCCGCCCGATCGAGATGTCGATCGTTGACGGAAACCGAAACGTTGGTCAGGTCCTAAAGCGGAACGAATAGAGGTCGGCGTCGGTGAGAACGAAGCGCAGGCGTACGGGTGTTCCGGACAGCCGTGCGAGATCCGGGTTGTTTTTCCAGACCACCCGCTTGGCGATCTCATTCCCGATGATCTCCGGGCAATCGGCGAAAGTGAACCCGGGAATCGGGCGGTCCTGACGATCGCGTAGTTCGACCCGCACCGAACCGGCGGCGCTGGTGGCGACGTTGAGCTCGAGCCGGGAACCCTGGAACGTCACCACGCGCGACACCACTTCGCCGCTGGTGTCTGCGGTGAG
>CAZYBA010000359.1:2448-3825 GCA_964646105.1 uncultured Armatimonadia bacterium | reverse complement strand
TTGCGAGAGAACCACAATGACGCTCAGCGGGGTCGCAGCGAGGACCATCACCGCAAGTTGCGCATAGGTGTTGCTACTGGGGCGGAATAGTTGAGGCATTTCGGCAATAACATCCCATCGGAGCCCGCCCGCATTTCCGGGGGGCGCGACAAAAGAGAGCCCCCTGCGGGGCCGAGACTTTGTACACTATTTCACGAACTTTGACAAGGAAAACCACGGATCAAACACCCACCGATCGATCGACCGCCATTGCCAGGAAAAGCAAGGCGAGATACAGCATCGAATAGAGGTACATCGACCGAGCATTGGCACGGTCGTGATTGCGCCACAGACGAAGCCCGCGCGCCAGCAGGACTGTTCCCAGTCCCGCCGCAGCGACGATATAGACAATGCCGACCAACCCCTGCAGGACCGGCAACAACGACACCGCGGCGGTGATTCCTGCGTACAGGAGAATCTGCGCGATCGTCTGCTTGTCCCCCACCACCGACGGCAACATCGGAATTCCGACCTTCCGATACTCGTCCTTAATCAGCAGCGCCAGTGCCCAGAAATGGGCCGGCGTCCATACAAAAATGATGGCAAAGAGGTACCACGCCAGCGCTCCGGAAAGGTTTCCGGTCACTGCAGTCCAGCCGACCAAGGGCGGGAAACACCCCGCAGCACCACCGATGACGATGTTCTGCGTGGTCCGGCGCTTCAGCAGCAGCGTATAGACCACAACGTAAAAGACCAAGCCGGCCAGACTCATCGTCGCCGACAGCAGGTTCGCCCCCCACCAGAGCACCACGAACGATGCCACGGCAAGCGACAGTGCAAACGCCAAGGCGCGACGGGCCGGTATCCGGCATGTGACGGTCGGCCGGGATGCCGTCCGTGCCATCCGGGCGTCGATGTCGCGGTCGATCACCATGTTGATCGCATTGGCCGCGCCCGCCGACAAAAATCCGCCGAGGGCAACCGCCATGAACAATCCGGCACCCGGCCATCCCCCCGCGGCCACAAACATCGCGGTCAATGTGGTGAACAGCAGCAACGAGATGACCCGCGGTTTGGTGAGAAGCACATACTCCCGGAATCGGACCGGTCCGGTTGCCGGGGTGGCCAGCATCCCCTCCTCAGGAGCGTAGACTCGATCCTCAATGCGTTCGACACCCTCGCCCAATGCGGACGCAGCCAGCGCCACGGTGGCAAGCCAAACCAGATCGGCAAGCAGCAAGTGGATCAACTGCATCGCCACCGGCGCCTTCAGCCAAACGTTGACCAAGCCAACCAACACCTGGCCTATGAACAACCATCCGGTGGCGCTCAGCAACACCCAGGTGCGTGCGCTCACCACCACGCAGTTGCAGTCTTTTGAGACCAACAAGCTTCAGG
>CAZYBA010000359.1:0-2438 GCA_964646105.1 uncultured Armatimonadia bacterium | reverse complement strand
CCAGCGGCGGGTCGAGTCACACGGCCGCAAGTGCGCTACCAATCCGGCCACCAACAGCAACCAAAGTCCCACCGACCCCGCGATCACCGGATGCAAGACCTGCAGACGCAATGCCCAGTGGGCGTCAGGACGCAGGGAATCGGCCACCACCTGCTCGTGGGAACGCCCCGGAACCAACGTGTCGCCGAGCGCAGCGATCGCCCCCGACGCCCCGAGGAGCAACATGGCCAGGAACGCTCCCGCCAAAATCACCAGGACACTGCCCTGCCCACGCAGCTGCAAACGAGGTCGTCCCTTGGCCCACCACAATGTCAACGCCAGCGCGCCGATCAACAGATAGGTGTTTCCCAAGTGGACCGACATCCAGATGCCGCGCAGCAAAGACTCGTTGTCGACCACGTACCCCTTCTGAACCAGCACCTTGCCGATCCATGCTTCGAAGAACGTGAAGAGCAGTGTGGCGAAGGACGCCAAGGCGGCGCGATGGCGCCACCCGTGGAACACGACAGCTCCCGCCACCAACGCCAAGATCAGGACGCCGTCGACGACTGTCGACAACCGGTGCGCATACTCGATGCGGGTATGCAACGCCGGCGCGACAGGAATCAGCTCTCCGTTGCATGCCGGCCAGTGGTCGCCGCACCCATTGCCCGACCGCGTCGCCCGGACCAAAGTCCCGATCGCAATGACAAACAAGTTGTAGGCAAGGACACCCGACGCGAAACGCGGGTATGCGATACGGAAACGTTCGACCAAGGAAGCCATGGGAGCGATTCCATCTTACCCTCCGCTTGCGGGCGGGGGAATGGAACGTTGCCCCCATTCGTGAAAAAAATCACGAAATCCCGGCGTAGTTGCCCGACACGAGTCTCAAGGGGTACTCTCTGGTTTGAGAGCTTATTGATCGGAGTCAATCGTTGGCTGGTACCAATCCTTACATGCAGGCCCCGGACATCCGGAAACCACGCGCCCCCTACACCCTATTGCTTCGGATCGAAGGCGAGGAACACAGTATTGTCGTGCGCCCGGAATCGATCCCCTACGGCCGCAGCGGACAACCCGGATCGATCCTCGACATCTGCGATGGACTCGACATCCCGCTCGAACACACTTGCGGCGGTGTGTGCGCTTGCTCCACCTGCCATGTCATCGTCCGCGAAGGTCTGGAAGCCTGCAACGAAGCAACCGACGAAGAGCTGGACCAACTCGAAGAAGCGCCGGGATTGACCTTGCAATCTCGTCTGGGTTGCCAATGCGTGCCCGACGGCACGCGCGACATTGTCGTCGAGGTGCCGGGTTGGAATCGCAATGCGGTCAAGGAAACTCCGCACTGACCCGTCGTCGTTTTGACAAAGCGTCGGTGTCGCGATATAACCGACGTCGCGACCCGGGCGGTTGGCGCAGTGGTAGCGCGCTTCCTTGACACGGAAGAGGTCACAGGTTCGAACCCCGTACCGCCCATTAAAACTTACTGGTAAAGCCCGTTTCAAAGCCGAAGAGGCCTGCGAAACGGGCTTTTTTCGTACCGACATTTCCGGTTGTTTCGACTCAGCGCCTGCTGCTTCCCTTGCTCCGCGCATCGGAACCTTCCACGGGAGGCCACGAATCGTGAACAAGGCGGTGCCCGGGGTACGGCCACACCGGTGCAGGGATCGTGCCCGGTTCGACCAATCCCGTTTCCGGACGCAGTTCAACAATGTCGAGTCGGGACCCCGGATCCCCCTCTGTTTCCAAGAGCCATCCGTTCTCGGGCGCACCGAACAGACGCAACGCCAACCGACCATCTACCAACGGCACCGGTGTCCCGTCCAACCGGTAACGTCCCCCACCCGCTCCGCCCCAGATCGTGACCTCGGTCGCGCCCGGCGCAGGAATCAATCGGATGCCGTTGGCCACGCGTCGTATATCAATGGTTGGAGAATCCGACTCCGGCTTGGGACCCGACACAAAGGTGCCAGACAACCAGGGAATCAGCTTGGATCCCGGCACCGGCGCGATACCGGCACCGAAATCACCCGTAACACGGCGGTAACGACTGGTTTTCGTGGCACCGGCGTCGGACCATAGAAATGTCGTCGACACACGGGGACGGTCTTCGCCGGGGACGGTATCAATCCACCAAGCATAAGCGGCAACGCCGCACCCGGCCAAAACCGCAAGGTTCGTCCCCCGCCGGATCGGAAACCGACCGACCACGGAACCATCAGAAAGGCGGATGCCGCCAGCACAATCGGAAGCCCAGGCCAGCCAAACAACAACCATAGTCCGTGAAGGGTGGGTACCAACAAGACGGCCCAGGACAATCCGGCCAGCAATTCCAACGCAGGCGCGGGCTTGGGAGTCAACAAGGCCAACACCGCCACCACCAACGGGAGCGCGAAAAGGTGGGAGGCACCCGGCATCCACACCGCAGCCGCGCCGGCAACCAACACCCATGG
>CAZYBA010000358.1:0-3825 GCA_964646105.1 uncultured Armatimonadia bacterium | reverse complement strand
TCACCGAAACGTCCCCGATGCTCTCCATAAACCGCGGTCGTCGCGAGTGGGATGATCTCCCGGTTGGCGAGCGGGCCCGCAACCTGTCGCGGGCGGGGGCACCGGTGCTCGGAGTGACCTTGTCGAAAGCGCCCGACGGCGAGATTCTGGCGCGTTCCAACCATGTCTTTGCCGGATATTGGGACCAGCCCGACAAGACTGCCGAGGCGCTGGAGGGGGGGTGGTTCCACACCGGCGATGGCGGCCATTTCGAGGGGGCGTACCTGGTGGTCACCGACCGCAAGAAGGACGTCATTATCTCGGGCGGCGAGAACGTGTCGTCGATCGAGGTGGAGGACTGCCTGTACCAGCACGGGTCGGTGGCGGAGGTGGCGGTGATCGGGGTTCCGGACCCGAAGTGGGGCGAGACCGTGAAGGCATTGGTGGTTCTGCGTCCAGGCAGCGAAGCCACCGAGGCGGACTTGATCACGCACTGCCGGGAGCGTATGGCCACCTACAAGTGCCCGACATCGATCGAGTTCCGGGACCAGTTGGCGCGCACCGCGACGGGGAAATTGCAGAAATTCAAATTGCGGGAGCCGTACTGGACGGGCCGCGACCGGATGGTGAACTGATTCCGAGGGAGAATAGAGGGGTGGGTTGAAACTGTCCTAGGGTTCAGGATTCTTTCAGGCAGTTCGGATAACGTAGGTTCATGGAGGTAGGCAAGATGGCATTCACGACCAAACAGTTGGTGTTGGGTTCGATGGCGGCGGGTTCGTTGCTGACCCTCGGTGTTGCAGCGACCATGGGCAATGTTCAGGCGAAGGATCCTGCGCCGAAGTCGGCGTCGGCCCCGCAGGAACGTCCCGGCCAAGGCGGCTTCCCGGGCGGTGGACCGCAGGGCGGCTTCCCGGGCGGTGGACCGCAAGGCGGCTTCCCGGGTGGTGGACCGCAGGGAGGTTTCCCCGGGGGTGGATTCGGTCAGGGCGGCATGCGCGGCCCGATGATGATGGGGATGGGTGGAGCGCCCGCGACAGTGACCGCGACCGACAAATATGTTTATGTCCTGCGCGGCGAGACATTGATGCAGTTCAGTGTCGACGGATTGAAGTTGGTGGCGAAGACGACATTGCCCCGGGACGAACGTCCCGGACCCGGCGGCCCCGGCGATGGGCCCGCCCCGGGTCGTCCCGGTGGCCAAGGTCCTCGCCCGGGGAATCTACCCCAGTAGTCTGGTTGTCGGTTTCGGATGGGAACACCCCCGGTGGCTTTGCGGGGGGTGTTTTTTTGGGCTTCGTCATTGATGCGAATCGTTGCCGGTCGTGATTACGATTGTCGCCACGGGTGTTTCATACTCCCGTGGCGACGGTTGCTGCGTGGATGCGTGGATGCGTGACTGCGAGGATCGCTTCGCGGGAGGCGCGGAGATTGGTCTCACCCCAAGTTGCATGATCTTTGCCCAAATCACTGGCGAAACGCGATTTTCGCGGGTACCCCGGGGTGGGTGGCCGGGGGGTGGGCGGGCTTTTTTCGCGT
Organism: uncultured Armatimonadia bacterium; assembly: GCA_964646105.1. Taxonomy (GTDB): domain Bacteria; phylum Armatimonadota; class Armatimonadia; order Armatimonadales; family Armatimonadaceae; genus CAIRTT01. The sequence continues at coordinate 2,307 of CAZYBA010000358.1, read as the reverse complement.
TGACAACCACCGGCCAACTCACGAAGCCCTCCGAGAGCCGTCCTCAACCGACGCTGGCACCAGTCCGGCGGGTTTCCGTGTTCGGGTTGGAGCACCCCATGTTGTGACGCTCGATAAAGTCCTACCGCGTCCAATTCCCCGATTTCGCCAAGAGGTGACGCTCACGGGAACACCGTCCGCACCGATCGTCCGCCACGACAAGCGCAGCCCGGCGATCCGAGTGCCAGGGAATCAGAGTCACCCACCCAAACCGCAGCAAGCAGACAGTGGCCCCCCGAGCGGATCGGCTCCGCGCCAATTCTCCAAACCGACCGTATAGTGGCGCCATGGCGAACAACACCGAACCGATCGAATCCGACGAAGCAACACTGGCCCGCCTCGGCTATACCCAACAGTTGCTGCGCGACATGGGGGGGTTCTCCAACTTCGCGATCTCGTTTTCGATCATTTCGATCCTCACCGGCGCGGTGTTGCTGTTCGGCTACGGCTTGAAGTTCGCCGGCCCCATTGTCAATACGGTCGGCTGGCCGCTCGCCAGCATTCTGACGCTCGCGGTCGCCGCGTCCATGGGCGAACTCGCATCCGCCTATCCCACCGCCGGCGGCCTCTATTTCTGGGCGTATCGGCTCGGAGGCAAAGGCACCGCGTGGGCCACCGGATGGCTCAACCTGATCGGTCAGATCACCGCCACCGCCGGCATCAACATCGCCGCCGCCACCTACCTGATCGGAGCCGTGGTCCGCATTTTCGGCATTTCGCCCGAAACCACAGTGCCGTTCCTCGGAGCCACCACCGACTGGAACTTCCAGGTCGCCGTCATGGCATTGATCCTGATTCCACAGATCCTGGTGAATGCGTTCGGGATCCGTTTGACCGCACGTCTGAACAATCTGAGTGTGTGGTGGCACATCGGCGGAGTGCTGGCGATTGTGCTCGCGTTGGTCTTCTTCGGCACCCACCACAACCCGGCATCGTTCCTACTCGAGGCCAAGACGACGGTACCGCCACTCGACGCCGCTTCCGCGGAGATTGGCGGCAAAAGTGTCCCGGCCCTCGTCTTCGGCGAGACCAAGGTGCCGTCCCCGCTGTTTGCCGCCCTCCCCTGGCTGCGCGACCTCTACGCCGCCGCGCCCCTTCCGTTGGTGTTCATCCTGGCGTTGCTGCAGGCCCAGTGGACGTACACCGGCTACGACGCATCGGCGCACGTGGCGGAAGAGACCAAGATGGCGCGCAAGAACGCGGCGTGGGGCATTGTGCTCGCGGTGGCCGTCAGTGCTGTCGCCGGGTACGCATTGCTGCTGGCGCTCACCTGGTGCATCCCGAACGGCGACATCGCCGCAACCGCATCGGACACCTACCCGGTGTTGCAGATTCTCTCCGGAAACCTGCCCAAGGCCATGGCGGACACGTTGTCGCTGGTGATCGGCGGGGCGATGTGGCTCTGCGGGTCGGCGTCCATTTCGTCGATGGGGCGAATGGCGTATGCGTTCGCACGGGACGGCGGCCTGCCGAACTCGCGGATGCTGGCGGTAGTCCACCCGCGTTTCCGCACCCCGATCCCGGCGATTCTGGTCACCAGCCTGTGCACGATTGCGGTGTGTGTGTGGGCGGCGGCGTTCCCGGTGGTGACCTCGATCAGCACGATTGCGCTCTACTTGGCATACGGTGTCCCGATCTACTTGAACGTCCGGAACCGCCGCACCGGGCGTGGGGAGCATGTGTCTGCGGCAAATGCGATTTGGAACCTGGGCCGGCATGCGCGCTGGATCAACATCGTCGCGTTGGTCTGGATTGCCGTCTTGGCGTTGGTGTTCAGCCTGCCCCCGAACGAGTTGGTGTTGTGGACAACCCTCGCCACCGGCGCCGTTCTCGGCATCCTCTGGCTCGCCGGCGCCGGCCGCAAATTCCACGGCCCGGGGGGCACTTCCGATTCCGCAAATTGAATCGAATCAGGAAAAACTTCCCGTTTGACGTCCCATTCGTTGGCGACCGCATCGCCGGACGCGGCCAGTCCACGCCATCGCCCGAATCGACCGTGAGCCTAGTTGTCTACTTTCAATTCCACGAACCCGCTGGCGACTAGATAATCGTACGTATCGTCCAAGGTGCGAATAGGGGGAACGAATACCACGGTCGCATTTCGGGCTCGGGTGAGCAAGACCCGGTAGGCATTGCGGCGCAGTTGAAGTGGGTTTTTCACAGTACCGGAACGCGCGGCGTACTGGCGGGCACCGGAATTGGACCAGTCCATGGTCCCTGTAGCATTCACCTGCTGCCAGACAAAGTCGGTCCCCCATGCTACCAAGG
>CAZYBA010000357.1:0-3830 GCA_964646105.1 uncultured Armatimonadia bacterium | reverse complement strand
AACGAGGATCCCTACGATGCAGAACTCGAGGAGTGGGTGGCCCGGCAACGGCGTGTTTCGGTGCCGATGCCCGCCATAGTGAGCGTGGCTACGCCGACCTTCCCAGGAACTATTGGAGATGCCGACGGCACCGAAGACGACCTTCATTTTAACGAAGCGATTGAGGATTGGCTGGAATCGTCCCATGACGAACCACTTACCATTACTCTCCCCCGAATCGACATCCATTTTGCCTACGCAAGGACGGTCTGCCGAGTCCTGGAATTCGCGAAATCGCAGGCGGTCAGGAACGTTAATCAAGTACCGGTTTCATGGAACGTCGACCTGACGAGCCACACAGTCACCTTTCGGATTACCACTACCGGCAACACAATCGTCATACGGCCCGACCTCGACGATCCGGCGTTCTCACCGTCCGGGCTCCATTCCCCGTTCTTCCTCGATTCAACCGCGGCGAAGCTTACCAACGACACATTGAATCGGGAATACTCCAACTTCAAGCAGGCGGTGAAGTCCGTCGTGGGGGTTTCTATGAATCCCGTGGACCGGCGCCTTGTCAAGGAGTTGATCAAGGCTTCCCGGGGCCAACTCACGCTTCTGCTCCATTGCCTCGCCAGAGAGGGAGGCGCGGGGAGGGTAAGCCAGAAGGCAGTGACCGCTTTGCGAGAGATGGTCCACGAATCCGAGCGTCGCTGGCGTCAGTCGCTGTCGGCAGAAACCGGCGGACCCGAGGCACTGGCATTGGCAGACCGATGGCGCGAAGTGAATTCATTTCTGACGCCCGAGGTCGCCGACTTTCTGTTCGAAACCCCGTTCGAGCCGGTGGAACAGTTGTTGATGCCGGTAGCCCAGGTGAGGAATTTCGACGGGCGCAAGCATGTCCGAATACCGGAAACTCCCGTGAATCCCCCAGCCAACATAGCCCGCCTCGCGGATTTATCTATGCAGGCGTTCTTCCGCGCGGCGTCCGACCGGGAAGAGATCAGCAACGATATAATCCGCTTTGTGTCCGAGGCATCGGAATACTACGATGGAAAGACCGATGGACGCCATCTGGACAAATACCCGATAAAAACAATTGCTTTGTACTTGTCACGGTTAATTGGCAGTGCGCAAAGCCCTAAAGTTGCAGAAAGATTTGTCGATGCAACAATCGGGGCTGTGGATCTTGACAAGTGCGATGGTCACCTTCTTTTGTTTTTCTGCATCGCCGCAATATCAATGAACCCAGCTGGCGAAACAATTGCACGTCTCATATCTCACATAAGAGACTGCCCACCAGACGGCCCCGCTATTGCGAGAATCGCTCATGCTGTCTCATTAAGCAAGAGTCAATGTATAGCCCCACCCGACTTCCAGACTCTCTCCGATGATTTTTCTTCGATTCAATATAAACCATACGTGACTGTTTTTGCATACAACCTCGCGGTGAGCCACTGTTTCTACGGTGATACTCAAAATGCATCTGAATTTATGAAATTGGCTGAGGAACATGAGGAACTAGTCGACAATGTCACGTCGATGGCAGGCTTGTTCATCAAAGCCAAGTCATCGGAAGTAAAGAAGGAATACAGTGTCGCCGCAGAGCTGTACCGTGCCTGTGTCCATGCACTTTCGCCATTGCGAGACGAAAGGCAATTATCTTACCTTCGCTACCAAGAAGACAGAGTGTTGATTCGGCTTGATCGTGGCAACCCCGCCAACATCCTCCGAAACCTTCTGGGAAGCATCGAGCTGGGTCATGAGAACTTGATTCTCGGGCACCTGATCAACGCCATACTCACCACGGAAAATCGTTACCAGCGGAGCGTCATGGTTGGAAAGCTGCAACAATTCAACGCAACGTTGCCGCTTCATGTGCTGCGCCAATTTCAAGGGGACATCGAGGATATCCTCGACTACTCGTTCGAGGACGACGCCAACGATCTCGCCTTGGTTCGCCAAGGCAGTCGAATGACCGACGACGAATTCGAGAAATTCGTCCGCGATTTGTTTTGAAACTATGCTGGACGTTCAGATGACCGCCAATCGGGCGGTTGCTTCTGCATAAACAGCACTGCACATCAGGAATCGTTCCACCGAGAACCGCTCATCCGGCTGGTGGGCACGCGATTCGTCCCCCGGCATCGACGGACCGAACGCCACCCCGTTCGGCTCAATGGTGGTCGCGTACGTCCGACCGCCCATCGCCCTCGGCTTTGCCCGGCTGCCGGTGTGGGCCCGATAGACCTGCATCAGTGTCTTGACCGGTTCGGCGTCAACCGGCACATACAAGGGTGCAGTGACATCGCACCGCGCCACCGACCATCCCGAAACGTTCACCGACTCTCGGAACCGCGCCTCGAATCCAGTCGAATCCCAGGTGACAGGAAACCGAATGTTGACGGTCGCACGCAGGACGTTCCCGCACAACTCAACAACACCGCAATTGAGTGTCAACCGACCGGACACCGGATCGGAGCCGACCAGTCCAAGACCCGAACCGTCGATCCGAGCGATACTGATGTATTGCTCCAACGCATCGGAGGGTTCGATCCGACGCAAAGCCATCGCCAATCGCACGGCTGCATTGCGCACTGCCGCGGGAGTCGCGCCGTGTGCGGATTGCCCGGTCGCACGCCAAATTGCCCCTGAGGCAGTCGCATGGACGTTCAAATAAGACAGATTCGAGGGAGCCATCCGCTGTGTGACCGCCACCTCCGCCTCCGCGTCCGCAGGGACCATATTCGCTGCCAATCCGGACTGGAAGCGTTTCAACCACGTCACATCGAGCGGTCGCTCCAAGACGGCGGTCAACGCCCCTTTCTCCGCGAAATAGAGCGGGAACCCCGCGTCCGGCGTAAAGCCCATCTTCGGCTTCGCCTGTCCCGCTGTTCCAAAATAGTGCTCCATGCACCGCCACTCGTTTTCCTCGTCACAACCAAAGATCAACCGGACCCGATGGTGCAACGGCAGACCCAATTCCTTCACGGCCAGCGCACCGGCCAATGCGGCCATGGTGGGCCCCTTGTCGTCCAGCGCCCCCCGGCCCCAGATCCACCCGTCCGAAATCTCCCCGCCCCACGGATCCTTGCTCCATCCTGTGCCCGTCGGGACAACGTCGAGATGCCCCAGCACCGCGATGTACTCCGGCGCATCCTCGGGCCCGAACTCGGCGTGGCCGGCATATCCGTCGAAGTTGCGAACCCGCATCCCGTTCCGCTCGCAGATCGCCAATGCACGGTCGAGGACGGTCGCACAGGGCTGTCCGAAGGGCTTTCCCGGGCCGGCATCGTCGCGATTGAGAACCGACGGAACCCGCAAGACATCCTGTGTCCACGACAGGATGGACTCCCGATTGTCGTCAATCCATTGGGCAATTCGCCGACGTTCCACCATCGAGATCATCTGTCTTCTCCAATCCGTAATACGCCGAGATTCCGCAGAACCGCCCGCGACGCCAGTCCGACAGCGCGCTCGGCTTTGTTTTCCGCTGTCCATCGACCATCCGGAACATCCCGGGTCATCACGGCAATGTCAACATGCCCTCCGGCCCAGGAAATCCTACCCACATCGTTGCGAACCCCGTCGACCGCCCCCGGTTTGTTGACCACGCAAAACGCGGGGGTTCAATTCCCCTGCGAACGGGTTCACATCGAGGAACCGGTTGAGAAACGACGTGCTGCAACCGGCCATGCGTTCCCAGACAGCAACCGGCAAACTCTCCAGCATCCGGACAAAATCCCGCGGTGAACCGGTTGCCGTGTGGGGTGGATCTTCCGGTTGAAGACCAAAGCGGATCGGTCGATGAACCCGGGTGGCAACCGCACCGCAATCGGTCAGCCACGAAT
>CAZYBA010000356.1:0-3841 GCA_964646105.1 uncultured Armatimonadia bacterium | reverse complement strand
AGGCTTGGTGAGTGCTCCCGGCAGCGCACGGTCGTAGCGGGCGCCACCCCGGGAGGTCATCAGAACGCAATCCGATGTGTCCTTGAAATAGCCGGGATCGACCCGGATGGCCTTGGCCTCGGATTCGGTAAGCACCTGCCGTCCCGGAAAGAAGCGCGCCGCAGTGGCAAGCAAGACATGCGGTGCCCGGAAATACGGCGTGGTCTGGTTGATGTACATCTCCTCGACCGGTGCCGGCGAGCCGTCGGCGGCGCGGTACTCCATCAGAGTGCTGCCCGACCAGTTTCGAAAATCGGTGCTCTCCCAGCGCGATATTCGTCGCTTTCCGTCTTTCCAGGTGCGTCCGAACGCCACATATTTCCCTTCGGCGGCCGACCAGAGCGGGAGGTTTTGGGAATCGAACGCGAAATGCCCGGTGTCGTTGACGATCACGGGGGCTTCCTGGATCCGCGACCAGCGCAGGCCGTCCCCGGACACATAGCCACCGAGCGCCCAGTCCTTGCCGTCCTGGGTGCGCTCCACCCCCAGGCCTTTCCAGCGTTCCGACGGACGTACTCCGGGGCGCGTATCGAACATCAGACCGAACGCATGGGTGCCGGGGGCGCTGCCTCCGATGAGGACATTGTTGCGCTTGCTGCCACGCACCGATACCCGGTCCACAACCGGCCGGAACCAGTCGATGCCGTTGCGCGAGAAGGCCACACACAGCGATTCGTCTCCGGTATCGTGCTTGGGCACCGGCAGCCCGCGGTAGTAGAGGCGGTAGAGGCCGTCACTGTCGACCAGAACGGTTCCGTAGTTTGAAAACGGACCTTCCCACGGTCGGTCGAGAGCGAGGGCGATTCCTTCGTCCCGGGGCTCGTGCGCGGCGAGGCGGACCCCGATCGAACGTTCCCAAAGGTACCAATCAAGTTGGCATTCCAACCGATTTCCCAGATCCACGGGATGGGAATCCTGCCGGCCACGAATCCGCAGAGCGTCTTGCATAGGGTGCATCGTAACATCGGGCGACCGGTACTGCGGAGGAATGGGCTTTCCGTTTGTCCCGAGGCACGGTAAACCAACTGCATGAATCTGTCGACACTGCTGCCGTTCGGGATTGCCGTCTCGCTGTTCGCGGGGGTCACCGCGGCGGTGGCAGGCTGGGGCTGGTCGAAGGCCCACCCGACCGGACGTTCGCACGGGCGAATGGCGGCCGGTTGTGTCGGCGGGTTGCTGATCAACAGTTGGTGGCTGGCGTTCCTCGGGATGGCGTTTTGGAAGATCTTCATTCTCCGCCAGGATCCCTGATGCACCGGTCGGCCCTGATAGCGATTCCAGTGGAGGCGAACGCACCGTGGTTCCGATTGGAGCCACCCACGCTGGGTCCCAAGTGATACGCCCGGGCGTTCCCCCTATTCGTCTCCACCCTCCGGGGGCAACGGCAGGAAACCCACCGGTGAACGTGGAACGCCGGGGAGCCGTACCCCATCCGCCCACGGTCCCCGCAAGGATCGTACAAACTACACCCAGTTAAGGAAAATCATCCGATGGAACCTCGCCTGCGTATTGGAATTGTCGGTGCCGGCTTCATCGCCGGGGTGATCGCCCAAGCAATCCGCGAAAGCACGTCGTGTGCGCTCAGTGCCGTTGCCAGCCGCACGTTGGCGTCGGCCGAGCGTTTGGCAGCGGAGTTTGACGTTGCGAACGTCTACCCGACTTGGCAGGCCCTGCTCGAATCGGGATCCGTGGACGCGGTGTACGTGGCCACACCTACCGTCGCCGAGGAAGAAATCTGCCTCGCCGCCGCAGCCGCTAAATTGCATGTGCTTGCCGACAAACCGTTCACGGACGCCGCGAGCGTGCGCCGGATCGGGGACGCTTGCCTCGCGAACGGGGTGGCATTCCTGGACGCCACCCATTTTGTGCACCATCCGCGCCACCGGCTGCTGAAGGAAACGTTTGTGGAGCGGATCGGGGCCGCGCGCAATATCCACACCAGTTTCTTCTTTCCGATTTCCGACCGGTCCAACATCCGGGTGCGGCCCGATCAAGAGCCCACCGGCGCGGTCGGCGACATGGCGTGGTACTCGATGCGGGCGGTGGTGGAGTTCACGCCGGACGACGCGGTTCTCGCGGACGCCAAGGGATTTGTGGTGCGCGACCCGATCACCAACGGCGTGATTCGCACCAGCGGGGTGCTGCGCCTTTCCGACGGGACCCTCTCGGTTTGGGAGGCCGGCTACGACACCGGTTCGGCGGTGCAAAGCCTGGCGTTGCAAGGCGAGCGCGGCATGATCTCCCAGGACGACTTCGTGCTCGACTGGGCCGGCGGCTTCAACAACCCCGATCCGTCACACCGGGTGGGATTTGTGGAGCGCCACGGCGCGGTGCCTCCGCGCGACTGGACCACGGTGGAAACGCCCTCCTCCCAGCGCCAGTCGGTCTGCATGATGGAACACTTCGCCGCGTTGTGCCGCGCCGACGACCCGTCCGCGGTCCGGCAGTCGATCCGCACCAGCGAGCGAACCCAGGAATTGGTGGACGCGATCTGGGCCGCATCGGTCGACTAGGGTTCTGGTTCTTTACGAAAACGTTCCCGAGTTACCATCCCGCGCCCTCGACTCCCCGCGGGGACATTCAACAAAGAAAATACCCGGCAGCCCTCTTGACGGAAGGCTGCCGGGTTTTTAGTTTTCAGTATGGAGCAAAATGGGGACCCGATTGCAAGGTCCCCTATCCCGACGGAATCAGGCCTCTTGGAAGAGCGCCACTTCGGCGAGGGCCGGCACAGCTGCCGTGGACATGGGTGGCCGCCGAATCGCGACGGTGACCACCCTCTCGCCGACGATCAGCCGCTGGGCGCCGATGCTGGACGCGGTTCCCCACTCTTTCCATTCCCCGCCGACACGCACATCGACAGCCAAGGAGTCTATCCGTTGGCCGAGGGTCAGGGATTCGCGGATACGGACCAGATTGATGGGTCGCGGTTCCGGCAACTGGGCGGTCCAGACCGGCGCTGTGTCGGAGTCGGCGGCGCACCAGGCGGAATCGGTGCGGGAGTCGATGGCCTTGGACGCCGCGTGTGATCGTCCGGCTGTCGAGGACGCTTCCACCTTGGCGCCCTGCATGGCGTTGTTGGTGAACGTCGAATCGAGCCAGCGCTTGTGGGCGGCGAGCGACGCCACATCTTTCTCGTGCAAACGTCCACGCCGGTCCGGCGGCAGATTCAGAATGAGGTTGGCCCCGCGTCCCACCGACTCGAGCCAAATCTTTCGCAGCTGGGCGGGCGTTTTCACCTTGTCGTTCTGGGACTCGTGGAAGAACCAGCCCGGACGGATCGAGACATCCACCTCGGCGGGAATCCAACTCTTGCCGTCGCGGTCGCCGCGGTTGAGGTGGGCGGAATCGGCGTGGCCTGGCCATTGTCCGTCGTTGTGGATGGTGGCCCAGCAGGGGTCGCCGGCGAAGCCGGATTCATTGCCCACCCACCGGCAATCCGGGCCGGCGTCACTGAACATGCATGCGTCGGGCTGCAGTTCACGGACGATTTTCCAGGTGTTTTCCCAGTCGTAATAGGTGCGGTTGTCGATGCGCCGGGTCTCGCGCGCGCCTCCGTAGTGACCATCCCCGCCGTTCGCACCGTCGAACCAGACTTCAAAAATCTTGCCGTACTGGGTCAGCAGTTCGCGCAGTTGGTTGCGGTAGTAGGTGATGTAGCCGGGACGACCGTACTCGGGGTGGTTGCGGTCCCAGGGGCTGATGTACACCCCGAATGCCAGGCCGTGCCGGCGGCAGGAGTCGCTGAACTCGCGGACCATGTCGCCCTTGCCGTTCTTCCACGGGCTGGCGGCGACCGAGT
>CAZYBA010000355.1:0-3860 GCA_964646105.1 uncultured Armatimonadia bacterium | reverse complement strand
TCCTTGCGCCGTTTGTCTGCGACACCCAAGCGCTGGCCGGCGAAGCACTTCGTGCGGGAAAGAAAATCCTCTTCGAAGGCGCGCAAGCCACGATGCTCGACCTCGACGGCGGCACCTACCCGTTTGTCACGTCCTCCCACCCGATCGCCGGCGGCGCCACCATCGGAACCGGAGTACCGCCCACCGCCATCGGAGAAGTGCTCGGAGTGGTCAAGGCGTACACCACCCGGGTCGGAGCCGGCACCTTCCCCACCGAACTCCTCGATTCCACCGGCGAGCGCATCCGCGAACGCGGCAACGAATACGGCACCACCACCGGACGGCCGCGACGCTGCGGCTGGCTCGACGCGTTCGCTCTCACCTATTCGGTCCAGGTGAACGGCCTCACCGGAATCTGCATCGGGCATCTCGATGTCCTCGCCGGTTTCGAGACGGTCAATATCTGTACCGGCTACACCCGCGACGGCCGACCGTTGCCCGCTTTCCCGTCGGGCGATGTGGTCAACCTCGACGGTTGCGAACCGGTTTTCGAGACGTTGCCCGGCTGGCCGGAGGACGGTATCTGCGCGTGCACCCGGTTCGAGGATCTCCCGGCGAACGCGCAGGCGTATGTGCGCCGTGTGGAGGCGATTGCCGGGGTTCCGGCCCGGTTTGTGTCGGTCGGCCCCGGACGCGAGCAGGCGTTCCCGACACCCGGCTCCCCCGCGCCCGCCGGCCTGTTCGCCAGCCCAACCCGTTTCGGGAACTGATCCATGGCGGGCCGCTTGCTCGCGCTGGTCGGTCCCACCGCATCCGGCAAGACCGCAGTCGCCGTGGCGTTGGCGAAGCGCATCGACGCCGAACTGGTCAGCGCCGACGCAGTGGCGGTGTACACCGGCCTCGATATCGGCTCCGCCAAGCCCACCGCCGACGAACTGCAAGGGATACCGCTCCACGGGGTCGACCTGGCCCAGCCCGATGTGGATTTCACCGTCCACGACTACGAAGCGGCGGCCACCGGCTCCATCGACGCGATCCGTGCCCGCGGGCGGTTCCCGCTGGTGGTCGGGGGCACCGGGCTGTATGTGAGACCGCTGGTGGCGACCCTGGCCCTTCCGCCGGTCCCGCCCGATCCGGCGATCCGAGCCCGCCTCAACTCCGAAGCCGAAGCAAACGGTCCCGGCGTCCTGCACGCCCGGCTGGCGGCCATTGATCCGGAATCCGCACAACGCATCCAGTCGGGCGACACGCGGCGCATTGTCCGCGCACTCGAAGTCTGGGAGACCACCGGACGACCGATGTCCGAATTCCATACCCCGGAGGGTGTCCACGGCATCCCCAAGCCGGGCACATTCGTGGTGGGGCTGGAACGCCCTCGTGACATCCTGTACCAGCGTATCGACTGCCGGGTCGACACGATGCTGGAAGACGGATTTGCCGGTGAAGTCCGGGGGCTGCTGGAGGCCGGATGGGACCGGTCTCTAAAATCGCTCTCCAGTCTCGGTTACCGTCATCTGATACAGTATCTGGTTGGCGAAAAGTCGCTGGCGGAGGCGGTTGACGAACTCAAGCGCGACACCCGCCGGTACGCCAAACGCCAGATCGCTTGGTTCCGCAACGACCCGTCGGTGCACTGGATCGGGGTCGACAACGATGAAGATCCCGAATCGGTTGCGCAACGGATCGAGGCGCTCTGGCGAAACAGCACGGAACAAGGCACGGGAACGCCCTAGAACGATCCCGGCCGGATAGAGAAGAGGAACCGAATGAACAAATCACAGGTGTTGCAGGACATCTTCCTGAACCAAGTCCGCAAGGAAAACATTGCGGTCACCATCTACCTGATCAACTCCGTCCAGTTGCGCGGCATGGTCAAGGGCTTCGACACCTTCACCATCCTGCTCGAATCGCCGGGACGTCCCACCCAGCTGGTCTACAAGAGCGCAGTCACCAGCATCGTCCCGATGCGGCCGGTATCCATGCGCCCCGACGGCGGCGATCGCCCGCAACAGGGCGACCATGCCCCCGAAACCGATGGGGAGGAAGCCGCCGGGTGACACTGCGGTTCGCCAAGATGCATGGCATCGGCAACGATTTTGTCGTGGTCGACCACCTCGATCCCGGTGCGCCCACCGTGGACCAAGTGGCCGCCCACGCGGTCGCGCTCTGCGACCGGCACACCGGCGTCGGGGCGGACGGCATCCTTTGCGTGCTCCCGCCCGACACCCCCGGCACCGATTTCGCCTACCGGATGTTCAACCCGGACGGCTCCGAGGCGGAGATGTGCGGCAACGGCATCCGCTGCTTCGGGAAATGGGTCTACGAACAAGGCCACACCTCCAAAACAGAAATCGTCGTCGGCACCAAGGCCGGAATCAAGGTCCTGGCCCTCGAACTGCGCGACGCAGTGGTCACCGGGGTGCGGGTCGACATGGGACCGCCCCGTCTGAAACGCGCCGACCTGCCCATGGCCGGCCCTGACGGCCCCGTTCTCGACGAACCATTCGCCATCGACGACACCACCCTACGGATCACCGGGGTCTCAATGGGCAACCCCCATGTCGTCTACGTGGTGGATCAAGCCACCGATGCGTCGATCAACCGACTTGGCCCGCAGATCGAGACCGATCCGCGTTTTCCGCGCCGGACCAATGTCCATGAAGTCGAGAAACTACCGGACGGATCGCTGCGCATGCTCACTTGGGAACGTGGCGCCGGGCGGACCCTGGCCTGCGGCACCGGGGCTTGCGCCGTGGCGGTTGCGGCACGGCGACTTGGACTGGCCGGACAACGTACGGTCTGCCACCTCCCGGGCGGAGACCTGGTCATCGAATGGGACGGCGAAAACGGGAATGTCTTCATGACGGGCCCCGCGGAAACCGTCTTCACCGCCACCATCGAACTCTGAACCAAAGAGACCGGGGGATCGTCCCCATCCCCCGGCACCCAACATACGAACCGGCCCGCTGCGCAACACCGCGCCGTGAAGCGCCGGTCGACAGGAAAGGAAAACCGCAATGCCTCCCCGCGCCTCACGCCTCGAACTGATCCCCCCGTACCTTTTCGGTGAAATCGCCCGCCTCAAGGCCAAGGCCCGTGCCGAAGGCAAGGACCTGATCGACTTCGGCATCGGAGACCCCGACCAACCGACGCCCGGCCCGATCATCGACAAGCTTTACGAGTTCGCCCAGGATCCCGAAACCCACCGCTACGACGAATCCGACGCCGGCGATCCGGCGTTCCTGCGCGACGCAGCCCAGTGGTTCGAAAAGCGCTACGGAACCCCGGTCGACCCGAATTCGGAAATGGTGCTGCTGATCGGCTCCAAGGAAGGCCTCGCGCACCTCTGCTGGGCGTATGTGAATCCCGGCGACACCACCCTGGTGCCCGATCCCAACTATACGGTTCCCAAGGTCCAGACCCTGCTCGCCGGCGGGACACCGTACGCGATGCCCCTCACCGCCGAGAACCACTTCCTCCCCGACCTGAGCGCCATCCCCACCGATGTCGCCAAAGCCGCCAAGATCCTCTTCCTGAACTACCCGCACAACCCCACCGGAGCCATCGCGCCGCTGTCGTTCTTCAACGACGCCGTGCGGTTCGCCAAGGAATACGACATCCTGATCTGCAACGACTGCGCGTACGCCGAGGTCGGATTCGATGGCTACCGGCCGCCGTCGATCCTGCAGGCCGAAGGCGCCCGCGATGTCGCCATCGAAACCCACTCGCTCTCCAAGACCTACAACATGACCGGATGGCGCATCGGCTTCGAGGTGGGCAATCCCGACGCCGTGGCCACCCTCAACCGGATCAAGTCCAACATCGACTCCAAGCAGTTCGCCGCCATCTCCCGCGCCGCCGGCTGGGCATTGCTCAACGCC
>CAZYBA010000354.1:1480-3862 GCA_964646105.1 uncultured Armatimonadia bacterium | reverse complement strand
CAGGTTGCATGATCTTTGTCCAAAACTCTGGCAAAATTGCCGAATCGCCTGTACCCACGGGTGGGTTGGGCGGGGGGTGGGTGGGTACCCCCGCGCGCGCGAGCCCATGGGCCATGGTCGCTGCGGAATTGGGCTCCGAACTGGGTACCCCCACGCGCGCAAGCCCATTCTTGGTGCGCGGGTCATGCCCTACGACCGCGACTGCCCCGCGCGCGAACCCATGGAAGACAGCACATCCGCTACCGGCCATCCGAGCCGTGGGCTGCGTCGGCGGGTTCGGTTCCGGTGACAATCCCGGAATGCGATTGGTGGTCTGAACGCCGCCCTCTCCCAAAACACGACTCAACCCCGCATCGTCAACAAAACCCCGGCGGCAATCAACACCAACCCGGCGCCGAGTTGCCAAGTGACGCGTTCCCCGAGAAGCAAGATCCCCAGCAACGCGGCGAGCACGAAACTCAGCTTGTCAATCGGCGCGACCCGGCTGACGTCCCCTGTCGACAACGCCCGGAAGTACGCCATCCACGAGATACCGGTCGCCAGACCGGACAACGCCAGCAGCACCGCCGCCCGCAACGGGAGATCGCGCAGTGCGCCGAATTCTCCGCGCACCGCCACGATTCCCCACGCCAACACCAGCACAACCGTGGTCCGGACCGCGGTCGCCAAATCGGCAGAAACCCCTTGGGTGCCCAGTTTGGCCAGAATGGCTGTCAAACCCGCGAACAGGGCCGACAGCAACGCCCAACCGGTGGCCGGGTCCGCCTTGGGAATCACTCCCCCAAAGGCTCCAGGTCGATCCAACGACGTTCGGCCCAGCTGCGCAGGCCCGCTTCCGCCAACTGGACCCCTTTCGCACCCTCACGCAATCCGTACGCCCACGGTGAATCCGCCGCCACATGCCCCAAAAACTGCTCCCACTGCACCCGAAAACCATTCGCGTACGGCTGGTTGGTCGGCACTTCCATCCAATTTGCGGAGAAATCGATAGGGCTGTCGATGTCGGGATTCCAAACGGGACGCGGGGTCGCGCCGTACGGCTGTATCCGGCACGTTCGCAATCCCGCGACAGCGGACCCTTTGGTTCCGTCCACCTGCACGGTCAACAGGTCGTCCCGACGCACCCGCACGGTCCAGCTGCTGTTGCAATGCGCCACCACTCCACCCTCCAGCTGGAATGTCGCATACGCCGAATCGTCGGACGTACAGGCGTACGGTTTGCCGGCTTCGTCGATGCGTTCCCGAACATGAGTGGCCCCCAGGCACGACACGGAACGCACCGAACCGAACAAATTGTCAAGGAGGTAACGCCAGTGGCAGAGCATGTCGACGATAATCCCGCCGCCGTCCTCCTTGCGGTAATTCCAACTTGGTCGCTGCACCGGGATGTCGTCATGGCCGGTGAAGACCCAGTAGCCGAACTCGCCGCGCACGGAGAGAATTTCTCCGAAAAACCCGGTGTCGATCAAGGTCCGCAACTTGCGCAAACCCGGAAGGAACAGCTTGTCCTGCACCACCCCGTGCTTGACACCGCGGTCCCGTGCCGCCGTATAAAGTCCCATGGCCTCGTCAACGGTCGAACCGGACGGTTTCTCGCAGTAGATGTGCTTGCCCGCCGCGATCGCCCGATGGGTCGCATCCGCTCGGAGCAGCGTCGATTGAGCGTCGAAATAGATGGCGACTTCCGGGTCGGAAAGAACCGAATCGACGTCGATGCTCCAGGCCAACCCCCCGGCCTTGGCGGACAGATCGGCAAGTTTGACCGGGTTGCGCCCCACCAGAATCGGTTCGGGGACCACGCGGGAGCCATCGGGAAGCAACACCCCGCCATCGTCGCGAATGGCCACCAGCGAGCGCATCAGGTGCTGGTTGGTGCCCATTCGTCCGGTAACGCCGTTGCAGGCGATCCGCAGGGTCTTCATCGCCAAGTCTCCGGGCCGAGCGACCGGATCCGGAGGTTTTTGAACTCGACCGTCATCGCCAGCCCCGGGTGCACCTGCAGCCCGATCGGCCCGTCGACCGGCCAGCGCGGGTCGGTGTACCGGGTGACTGTCTTGCCGTTGACATCGACCACATGGTGCGAGCCACGCACCACCAACCGGTAGCTATTCCATTTTCCGGGCTTGAAAACGTCCCCGAGTCCGAGAGGCCGGCCTGCAACGGGGTAACGTTCGGACCCGCCGGTGTAGAACGCCGCGGTCATGTCGACCTTGAGGCTGCGCGACACTCCGAGTTGGAGTTGGAGTTCAGGCTGGTGGAACATCACCCCGCTGTCGATCTCGCCGTTCCAGCGTGCGTCGAACTCGAGTTCAAAGTCTCCCCACACCGACTCCGTGTAGAGCATGCTTCCCTTGTTCTGGGGGTCGTTGGTTCCGACAATCG
>CAZYBA010000354.1:0-1402 GCA_964646105.1 uncultured Armatimonadia bacterium | reverse complement strand
AAAGACGCACCCACCCGGAGGCAGGGCGGGAGAGAGGGTTGGAACCGGCCGACGACAGATTGGGTTCACAGGCAACCGTGACGGGCATCGCGGGGGCGAACGCGGAGGCCAGCAGGGAGGCGGTCAAGATCAGGGGGTCAATCATGGGATTTGGTTTCGGCGCAGTCGGCCGGCGGACCTGCACACACGAGAGCAGGGCGATGCTTGCGGTGTCAATTGCCGCAATCACACCTTTTGCGGTCGGGCACCGTCCGGCAGCGCCGGGACATCGGTCCCCGCCCTAGGCAGGGTGCCGTCGAGTTCTTGACGCCAATGGGCGACATCACCGGCTGGACCGTAGCAATAGAGCATTGTCATCGGTATAGGCCCGGTGTTCGTAAGTTGATGGAACACTCCCGGAGGAATGGCGACACACTGGCCGGCGCGGATTTCCCTGCGCTCGTCCCCGAGGCAAATCTCCCCGGACCCGTCGACAATCAGATAGACCTCTTCTTGTTCCTGATTGTGCCAAGGCACCTGCCCACCGTTGGGATCAAGCACTACCCAGCCCAGCGCGAAGTGATCGGATTGGATGGGGGAAAGACCGCCGACCAAGTTGCGTGTCCATCGTCCCGCCGGGAATCGCCGTCCGGTCTCCTCCGCCAAGTCCACGATTGTCATGCCCGGGATTGTATCGGGGGATGCGCAACGCGAGGGTGAACTCAGGTTGATTCAAGGCAGTTCACGGGCCTTCCGTAGGGTCCGGATGGACGGGACCAACTCCGTGGCCACCCGAGGATCATGTCGCCAAAGCGGCCGAGGCCGACCGGAGGTTCGGGCCGCGATGCGGACCAGGGGTTGGATGCACCCCAAGTTGCATGATCTTCGACGAAAACGCTGGCGAAACGTCGTTTTCGCCGGTACCCCGGGGTGGGTGGCCGGGGGGTGGGTGGGTGTTTTGAGCGCGCGCGAACCCCCGAACCAGATGCTCTTGGACGCAGTCCACAAGGGCGTTCGCCTCTCAACTAAAGCCCAAAGGTCGCTGACGAGCCGCTTCCCCCGGGCATCGACGGTGGCATCGCGGGGCAACACTCCCATCCCGCGCCCGCCGCAACCCAGGTCCGCGTCCGCAATTGGTCCCATCGAAGACCGACGGCCGACAGGCCACGGGACCGGTACTGCCGTGCCCCGGGCCCGAAGACGCGTCGCGCACGGCCCGGAAATCAAAACCAGCGCCCGCCGCAACCCAGGTCCGCGTCCGCAGCAGGCCCCGTCGAAGACGGACGGCCGACAGGCCAAGGGACGGGTACTTCAGTGCCCGGGACCCGAAGACGCGTCGCGCAGTGCCCGGAAACCAAAACACGCACGGACCCGGACGACAACACGGCAGGCCCCGTCGAAGACCAACCGCCGGCAGGCCAAG
>CAZYBA010000353.1:0-3869 GCA_964646105.1 uncultured Armatimonadia bacterium | reverse complement strand
ACGACACCGCTGTGTCCTCCACCCGCCACCACCCGCCATTCGAATCCCCACACCCGCATGGTAGAGTCAGGAATCCGCCCCGAAACGCTCCGGAAGGGATCCTCCGATGTGTCCCAAACCCGCCACCGCATTCCTGCTGCCCGTCGCCATCGCCTGGATCGCCCACGCATCTCCGCAAACCACGCCTGCGTTCAACCAATCGGCTGACCCGAACGGTCGTCGCATCGCACTCGCATCCCCGCAAACGTCGCTAGGCCATACCGGCAGCCCGCTCAACTCGGGCCGTCGATTCGCAACGGCTGCCCAGAAATCCAAGTCGTCGCCAGCGACACGGCCCGACCGAAACGTCGCATCGGGAACGCCAAACAACCCGATCGCGCCGATCCTCGCCCAGTGCCAAGCCTGCCACTCCGGTCCCACCGCCTCGGCCGGACTCGATCTGTCGTCGCGGCTCGCCGCCATCAAGTCCCACCCCGGTCTCTTCAACACGAAAGACCCGGCCGCCAACCCGATCTGGAAGGTGGCCGCCGAGGGACGCATGCCCCCCGGGAAACCGCTTCCCAAGGCCGATGTCGACATAATCGCCGCCTGGGTGCGCGCCGGAGCCCCCTGGCCGTCGTCGGTTCCCAAGCCCGCCCCCGTCCGCGCCGGCGCCGATTTCTGGTCGCTGCAACCGGTCCGCCAAGCCGCGCTTCCCAAAGTCAGGAACACGCGCTGGCCGCAGTCGCCCATCGACCATTTTGTTCTCGCACGACTCGAAGCCGCCGGCCTGCAGCCCAATCGCGACACCGATCGGCGCACGTTGCTGCGCCGCGCCACATTCGACCTTATCGGCCTTCCACCCACCCCTGCCGAGATCGACGCGTTTGTCAACGACCGCCGCCCCGACGCCTGGGAACGCGTGGTCGACCGGCTGCTCGCCTCCCCCCACTACGGCGAACGATGGGGAAGGCACTGGCTAGACGTGGTCCGCTACGGTGAAAGCAACGGCTACGAGTACGACCGCATCCGCGACCACGCCTGGCGTTACCGCGACTGGGTAATCGACGCCTTCCACACCGACAAACCGTACGACAGATTCCTCGCCGAGCAGATTGCCGGTGACATCCTCCCCGGCGCGGCGCCCGGCGCGGCAATCGCCACCGGATTCCTGGTCTGCGGACCCTCCGACGAAGCGGGCAAGGCGGCAGCAGGATTGCTGGTGCGCCAACGTGCCCGCGAGGAGGAGATGGAGGACATGATCGGTCTGGTCGGGCAGACCTCCATCGGTCTCACCGTCAACTGTGCCCGCTGCCACGACCACAAGTTCGACCCCATTCCCGCCACCGACTACTACCGCTTCAAGGCAGCCCTCGCCGGAGTGCAACCCGGCAACCGGCCGGTCGGCACCGACTCCGAACGTGCGGCGCTCCGTAGCGAACGCAGTGCACTCGAACAAAACTGGAAAACGGCGGGCGTGCTGGTCGCGCAAATCGAGGAACCAGTTCGCGAGCGCCTGACCCGCTCCAATCGTCCCCCCGACACCACCGCCCGCGCCCCAATCCCGACCCTCACGTTCGACTTCGAAAACGGACCCGCCGACCAATCCGGCAATGTGGTCGGCAACTTGGTCGGGGACGCCAAAATTGTCGCGGGGCGGCTGGTTCTCCCGGGACGCGGGGCCGCGCTGCGCACCGGCGCGTTCCCCGGCACCCTGCGCGCCAAGACCCTCGAAACCTGGGTGGTGCTTGGAAACCGCTCCACCCGTGGCGGCAGCGCCCTCACGGTCCAGTCCGCCGACGGAGTTCGGTTCGACGGCGTGGTCTTCGCCGAACGTCAACCCGGGAAATGGATGGCCGGCAGCGACTCGTTCAGCCGGACCCGCGACCTCGATGCCGCCGAGGAGAATTCCGCCGAAGGGGAAATGGTCCAGATTACGGTGTCGTACCGCGCCGACGGCACCATTGCGTGCTATCGGAACGGCAAACCGTACGGGGCGCCGTACAAACCGTCCGCTGCACCCGCCGAATTCTCCGGCTCCGGCAGCCAGTTCCTGTTTGGGAATCGGCACAGCGGATCGGACGGTTGGCTGGACGGTGCGATCGAGGAGGCACGTGTCTACGACCGCGCCCTGACCGACTCGGAAATCGGGGCCACGTTTGCCCGGAGACCGGCCGCTGTCAGCCGCGAACAACTCATGGCCGCGTTCACCCCGGACGAGCGTCGCCGCTGGTCCGACGCGTTGGCGCGGGAAGGGGCTGCGCGCGACGCGCTCCGCCGTTTCGACGCAAAAAATCCCGCGGACTCCCAGGCCTACGCGGCGGTCTCCACCAAGCCTCCGGTGGTCCACTTGCTCAAACGCGGCGATCCTTCTTCCCCGGATCACGTCGTGGTTCCCGGCGCCCTGTCCGCATTGCGAACGTTGCCGTCCGATTTCGGCCTCGACAGCAACGCATCCGATTCGGAACGACGTTCCCGGCTCGCCCAGTGGCTGGTCGACAAGCGCAATCCCTTGGTTGCCCGGGTGATGGTGAACCGCATTTGGCAAGGGCATTTCGGTCGCGGGCTGGTGGGTACCCCCAACGATTTCGGTTTCAACGGCGAACGTCCCAGCCATCCCGAGCTGCTCGACTGGCTGGCGTCCACATTCATGAACCCCGGCAAGGACGGCACGGGGGCGTGGTCGATCAAACGGCTCCACAAGGCCATCCTGCTCTCGCGCACCTACCGGATGACGTCGGCGCGGAACCCGAAGGCCGAGCGCATCGACTCCGACAATCGGCTCCTGTGGCGGGTTTCTCCGCGTCGCCTCGAGGGGGAAGCGTTCCGGGACGCCCTGCTGGCGGTCGCCGGCAACTTGAATCGCCAAGTCGGGGGGCCGAGCTTCCGGCCCTTCACGGTCTCCAATTACGGCTCCGATTTCTACGCGCTGGTGGACAAGGACACCCCGGAGTTCAACCGTCGTTCCGTGTACCGGATGGCAGTCCACTCGGCGCGCAGCCCGCTTCTGGAAGCTCTGGACTGCCCGGACCCGTCGGCAAAGACCGCCCGCCGGACAGTCACCACCACCCCGATTCAGGCGCTCGAGATGATGAACGACAGCTTTGTCTTGCGGCAGGCGGACCGTCTTGCGGACCGTCTGGAAGCATCGGCAACCGTGGAACGGACATCGGCTCGCCTGGGCACGGCGACACCACCGGCCGACCAGACAATTGTCCGTGCGTGGCGTGCCGCGCTCGGACGCAATCCGACCCTCGCCGAGGCGCGTCGCGCCCAGACCCATCTTCGAAAACATTCCCTATCCAGCCTCTGCTGGGCCTTGTTCAACAGCAACGAGTTCTTGTATGTCGACTGAACTTCCCGATTTCGCACTGCCGCGCGCCGACCGGCGCCGATTCCTGCGCGATGCCGCGTACGGCTTGGGCGCGGTGGCCCTCGCCGACATGCTGGCGGGCGACGTCAAGGCCGCCGGAGGACCCGGGCCCCACTTCACGCCCAAGGCGAAACGGGTGGTGCAAATCTTCGCTTGCGGCGGGGTCAGCCATATCGACTCGTTCGACCACAAACCCGAGTTGGAACGTCTGCACGGGACCGAATGCAAGCGCCCGTTCGACACGTTCTTCAACCAACCCGGCAACCTCATGAAGAGCCCGTTCGCGTTCACGCCGCACGGCGCGGGCGGCCATCGGGTGAGCAGCCTGTTCCCGCATCTTGGGAAAATGGTCGACGATATTGTCTTCCTGCACGCCATGAAGGCCAAGTCGGCGAACCACACCCCGGCGACATTCCAGATGAACACGGGCTTCACGCTCAACGGGTTCCCGTGCCTGGGGGCGTGGTTGTCGTACGGGCTGGGATCGTTGAACGAAAATCTGCCGACATTTGTGGTG
>CAZYBA010000352.1:2601-3885 GCA_964646105.1 uncultured Armatimonadia bacterium | reverse complement strand
GACACGGTCTCCGATGCTCTCAATCCCGGGGAAGTGCGGGTGTGCGACGTCGACGGCAAATTGCTGAGGGTGGTTTCCCGATTCGGATTGCCCGCGGCTGCCGACGATTTCCGGCTCGGCATTCCCCGTTTCGTGACATTCCCGGCACGCGACGGCTACCGGCTCGAAGGCACGCTGCTGCTCCCGCCGGACTGGGACGGCAAGACTCCGCTGCCGGTGTTCTGCCCGGTCTACGCGGGTCCGGACGCACCCACGGCCCGCAACAACTGGAACGCGGTCAACGCCAATGCCTACCATCAGTTCCTTGCCCAGAAGGGAATCGCGGTGTGGACCTGCGACAACCGCACCGCCAACCCGCGCGGCAACTCCGCCCGGTACGCCCAGTACAAACAGTTCGGGGTTTCGGAACTGCGCGATATCGAGGACGGTTTGTCGTTCCTGGAAAAACAGGGCATTCTCCAGCCTGGCCGGGCCGCCATTTCCGGCTGGAGTTTCGGCGGGTTCATGGCCGCATACGCCCTTACCCGCTCCGACAAGTTCAAGGTCGGAATCGCCGGCGCCGGTGTCATGGACTGGCAACTTTACGACACCATTTACACGGAACGCTACATGTCGACTCCGCAGCGCAATCCGCAAGGCTACAAAGTCAGTTCGGTGGTGGACGGAGCCTCCAACCTGAAGGGACGTCTGCTGATTGTCCACGGCATGATGGACGACAATGTCCACGCCCAGAATTCCGTCCAACTGGTGTACGCGCTGCAGAAGGCAGGCAAGCAGTTCGACATGATGTTCTACCCGGCCCCGACCAGCCGGCACGGCATCGGCGACCCCGACCAATCCCGCCACCAGCGGTTGCTGGGGGCGAAATTCTTGTTGGAGAATCTGTAAAATCGGACGGAATCCGGTGACTTCGCGGCCGGCGTGACGCCAGAATTCGACGGAACCTATCCTGGGTTTCGGGGTCTATCGGAGTCAACAGCCACGCGAAACTCGGTTTTGGAACTTCTGAACGGCACGGGACGGAAAGGCGGCGACCACAATGGGATTTGGACTCTGGGAAACGGCGCACAAGGGCGATTTGCTGCTGATGCTGGCATGGATCGGCATTGCCGTGCTGGTGTACGCACTGTTCCTGCTCTGGGGAGCGGCGGTCGCCCGCATTTCCAAGCGCTCGCTCGGGCGGGCGGTCGCCACCTCGACCCTGTCGGTGGGAGCGATGTTCGCGGTCGCGTTCCAAGCCGGTCCCGGCGCCGCCGCCCCGCTCCTCGCCTACGTGGTCGGCTT
>CAZYBA010000352.1:0-2591 GCA_964646105.1 uncultured Armatimonadia bacterium | reverse complement strand
TTCGACTCCCTGCTGGTGATGCCCATCTTCGCGACCTCGTTCAAGCGCGCCGCCGCCGCGGTGGCGGTGGCCCGGGCCAGCCTGGTCGTCGCCATGCTGCTCTGGTGGCTGTTCGCTGCGCTCGTCTCGGCGCAGGGACGCGGCGCAGCAGGCGTTCAACTGTTCTAGATAAATCAACAGCGTGACGTCTATCTCGGGCGTCGCTTTCGATCCCTCCCGCGACACCTCGGCAAGGATTTGATCCTTCCCGACCCGAATTGGCGTCCATGAAGGTCTTTTTCGCGGCGACATTCGCGGCGTTGGTCGGTCTCAGCGCCGTGGCCGCGTCGCTGCGGCCCGCCCCGAAGGACAAGTCCAAGACCCCGCTGGCCTGGGTCAGCGACGACAATCCGGCCCGCCGCGACCAGATCGATCTTTTCAACGCCCGACATCCCGGCCTCCTCCTCACCCTCGATCCCAACAATACCGGCCTCGAAAAGACAGTCATCCAGTCGCTGGCCGGAGTGGGGGCGGACCTCTTCGACGCCGGCGAGGGATCGCTCTCCGTCTTGATCGACGCCGGGGTGGTGGCCGATATCACCGACGACCTCAAGGCGCGCGGGATCGACATCGAACGCGATACCTGGAAGGCGGTCCAGTCGATCGTGATGCGCGACGGCCGCGTGTACGGGGTGCCGACCAACGCCGCGGCGGACGCGCTCTTTCTGAACAAGGACATGTTCGAGAAGGCCGGGATTGCGTTCCCCAAGGCTCCGTGGACCTGGGAAGACTTCCTGCCGCTCGCCAAACGGATGACAATCCGCGGCGCCGACGGCAAGGTGCAGCAGTTCGGCCTGATGGTGGACTGGAACCGCTGGACCCACTTTGTTTTGCAATGGGGTGGGCAGGTCTTCTCCGACGACGGCACCGAGTGCGTGGTCGACAGTCCGGAATCCATCGCTGGTGTCCAGTTCCTCCACGACCTGGTTTACGTTCACAAAGTCATGCCATCCCCGGTCGAGGAAGCCGCCATGGCCACCCAGGGCGGCTGGGGCTCTGGAGTCATCACCCAGTTCGGGAGCGGACGCAAGGCTGCGATGGCGCTGGGCGGGCGCTGGTGGCTCTGTACGCTGCGCGACAAGAAACAATTCCCCGGATTGCACCTCACTGCGGTTGAGGCGCCGGTCCACGACCTGAATCGACGGGTCCATCTGGGGTACGGCAAGGGGACGTTCGTGAACGCCAACAGCCCGCGGCGCAAGGAAGCCCTCGATTTCCTGGTCTTCCTGATGGGCGAGGAATACGGGCAACTCATCAACGACCAAGCCGACGGCGTGGCGCCGACCCGCAAGGTCTGCTATGTCCCGGCGTTCGAGAACAACCCCAAGTTCCCCGAAGAAGACTACAACCCGGTTTGGCGGCAGACCATGGAAGTGTCGCTGGGCACCCCGATGAGCCCGTACGTCAACTTTCAGGCCGCCAACCGCATTCTGGTGCGCCAGCTCGACCTGATCAAGAACGACCAGAAGCCGGTGGAGAGGGCGCTCAAGGACGCTGCACGCGAGGTCAACGCCGAAATCCGCCGAACCCTGGAACGCAATCCGGACCTGAAGCGGCGATGGGAAGCGGCGCGCGCGCGGACGGCGGCTGCCAAGTCGACAGCGGAGTCGGGAGCATCCACCCGAAACGAAAACGAACGCGGGAAAGTCCTCGGCGGAGGTGCCCGATGACAACGAAATCGCGTCGCCAGATCGGGACCGCCCTGCCGTTTGTGTTGCCCAACCTGCTCGGCTTCCTGCTCTTCACGGCCGGCCCGGTCCTCTTCTCGCTTGCCGTGGCGTTCACCAACTGGAACCTGATGCGCACGGTCCCGCTGCAGTGGACCGGCCTCGAGAACTTCCAAGCCCTGCTCGCCGACAAGGATTTCCATCTCTACGCCATCAATACGGTCTACTTCCTGATCGGCATGCCGATCTCGATCGCGTTGTCGCTCGCACTGGCCGTGCTGCTTTCGCAGGACCTCAAGGGAGTCGTCGTCTTCCGAACCCTTTTCTATCTGCCTAGTTTCACGTCCGGGGTCGCGTTGATGATTCTCTGGAAGTCGCTCTACAACCCCGAGTTCGGACCGATCAACGCCGGGATCGAGTGGTTGTCGACCACATTCCATCTCGGGTTGGCCGCGCCGGACTGGCTGCTCTCCACCAAGAACCTGTTCGGACTTCAGGTGGAAAACGTCGGAGTGGACGGAAAGCAGTTCGGGCTGGGGGCCCGGGACGCCATCCTGATCATGGGGATCTGGACCGCGGTGGGGGGCAACAACCTGCTTCTGTACCTGGCGGCGCTCACCAATGTTCCGGCGGAACTTCAGGAGGCGGCTGCGCTCGACGGTGCCCGTCCGTGGCAGGTTTTCCGCCATGTGACCTGGCCGCAGCTGGCGCCCACCACGTTTTTCATCGTCACCATGGGGATGATCGGCGGGTTGCAGGGAGGCTTCGAACAGGCTCGGGTGATGACCGCCGGGGGACCGTCCGGGACCACCACCACGCTGAGCTACTACATCTACACCAAGGCGTTCGAGGAATTCCGCATCGGCTACGCGTCCGCCGTGGCCT
>CAZYBA010000351.1:0-3928 GCA_964646105.1 uncultured Armatimonadia bacterium | reverse complement strand
AGCCGAGCCTGCCTTTCGTGCTCGGCAACGAGGCAGCCGGCAGTGTCGTGGCCGGCAACCCGCACTTCCTTGGGGGTGACCGAAAGCGCGTAGGCCTCGGGACGGTTCGGGGCCCGCAACCCGGTGCTGTCGAGGCGGATGGTGCGGGTTTTCGGTTTCGGCTTGTCGACTGTCTCCAAGCGGAGCCCGAATCGTTCGCGCAGGGCCGCCGCGAATCGTTCTGCTTGAGCGCGTCGCGACGCCGGCGCAACGAGTTGGACCGAATTGTCAATACGGAAAACCCCGGTGCCGTGGATCTGGCGCTTCGGGGTGGGCCACAGGACCGGACGAGGAGGCTGCACTGCCGATGCGGACGGTTGCCAGCGGGTGGAAACCGTGCGCGACGGCAACTCCGGGGTGCGCGGGGCGGATTCGCCGGCAAAGACCGACCAGCGCACGCTCTGGGGGCCGTCCTCGTATCGGAGCGCCTGGGCGGGAGAGCCGATTCCCATCCATAGGACCGGCCACGACTTGGCCCATTCCTGGGTGTCCGATCGGGCGTCGAAAATCACCGGAGGCGGCGTGTTTCCCTCCCACCGCAACGTCAACGGACCCAGTGGCGACGACCAACGGATGGAGCGGAAGTTGCGGAGAATGCGATTTTCCTCTTGGGAACGTCCTGTCGGCGGGGGGATGGGGGACAGGGTTCCGGACGTTTGTTCGGAACTCCAAGCTCCGACCATCAAGGGAGCGTTCCAGTAGGCTGCCGCGTACTCGACTTCGGCAGGAATATCGCGCAGCAGTTCCCAACTCGCCTCGACGGTGACCGAATTGGCCGATGCGGTGACAATCAGGCTGGCGCGGACATCCGGATTCGTCGCGGTGGCGCGCAGGACGGCCTGTCCCGGGGACCGTTGCCAATCTTCGATCTTCCATCGGGCGGAATTCTGACCGAAGAGCAAACCGGTCCAACCGGCCTTGACCACGTAAAAGGTGTTCTTCCGGACCACGGGAACTTTATCGATGTCGATCTGCAGGCCGGCTGCCGGCGACCATTCCACTCCGATACGTCCGATCTCCATCCGCTGCGCCATGCTCTGGAGTATACCCACGGCAAATTTGTCGGTCCGGTGGCGACCGCGTTTTGTGGGACACGGGACGGGAGCATCACGGTCGCGGATCGTCTCTTGCGTCACGGGGATTGATTGCACGGTTCGTGCTTGCAAGTAAGGGGTCTCTGAACCTCTGGCGTGCAAGCATCGTCACCGCCGGGATCGGTCGGCAAACCCGGGAAGGCGATTCGACGGTGCATCGAGGCAGGAGGGGGAAGTACCGTTTGCGAATAGGTTGGCAGCGGAGGCAACCGATGGCACGTGGCACTTGGGGCTTGAATCGTTACTGGTCGGGATTCGCGGGGTGCGCATTGCCGACCCTCGGCAGCGTGTTCTTGTCGGCGGGTTCGACCGCCAATCCGACGACGTCCGAACCTACGGCAATCGTGGCGTCGAAATGCGTTCCTTGCCACTCCGGCTCCCAGCCGTCCGCGGGAATTGACTTGAGCCGTCGTGCCGGTGCGATCGCCGCTGGTGCGAAGGTGGCGGAGATGGTCCGCTCGGGCAAGATGCCCAAGGGGGGACGTTTGCCCGAGGCCGAGGCCGCCGCGGTGGTGCGCTGGGCCGAAGCGGGTTTTCGTTACCCCGGTGAGCCTTTGGTTCCCCCGACCGCTCCGCCCCCCGACAACTGGTCTCTGAAACCACTGAAGTCCGCCACACCCCCGCGCACCGCATTCGACCGGATATCGACGCATCCCGTGGACCGGTTTGTGTTTGCCAAACTACAGGAAAAGGGACTTTCGCCGTCACCGGTCGCGGATCGAAGGACCCTGTTGCGCCGTGCCAGCCTCACGCTCACCGGACTTCCCCCGACCGCATCCGACACCGATGCGTTTCTGGCGGATGTCAAGCCCGGTGCGTGGGAGCGGGTGGTCGATCGGCTGCTCGCGTCGCCGGCATACGGGGAGCGCATGGCGCGGCTTTGGCTCGATGTCGTGCGGTACGGCGAGTCGCACGGGTACGAACAAAACCATCTGCGCGACAACGCGTGGCCGTACCGGGATTGGGTGATCAAGGCGTTCGAACGCGACGTTCCGTGGGGGCGATTTGTCTCCCTGCAACTCGCCGCGGATTCATTGGCTCCAAACGACGGTGCGGACGCGGCGGCGACCGGCTTCCTGGTCGCGGGAATCCACGATACGGTCCCGATCCAGACCGAAGAGGGCACGCGCCAGCAGCGCGCCAACGACTTGGACGACATTGTCTCCACCACCGGGCAGGCATTTCTGGGCATCACGGTCGGGTGCGCACGTTGCCACGACCACAAGTTCGACCCGGTTCCGCAGTCGGACTACTACCGGCTGGCGGCTGTTTTCGCGGGGGTCCGGCATGCCGAGCGTACGGTCCCCGCGCGCAATCTCACTGCCGCCGAGGTCAAGGAAAAGGAGACATTGGAAACGCGGTTGTGGGTTTCGCGCAATCGTCTCCAAGAGATCGACGCCCTCGCGCGTGCGGCGGTGCTGACCAAGCGTGCCGGTGGCAAGCCAACCCGCCCTGCGGTGAACTCGCGGCGCAATACGGATGATTTCCCGGAATTGGACGCCCGGTTTGTGCGGTTCACTGTCCTGGCCACCAACGACGGGCACGAGCCGTGCATCGATGAATTGCAGGTCTTCGGTGCGGATCCTTCGGTCAACTTGGCGCTGGCGTCCCGGGGAGCCAAGGCCACCGCGAGCGGGGAGCTGCCCGGGTTTGCCATCCACCGCATTCCGGGACTCAACGACGGCACCCTGGGAAACGAGCACAGCTGGATTCCCGACAGCAAGGGCAGCGGCTGGGCGATGATCGAACTGCCGCGGGTCGAGAAGGTGCGACGGGTGGTGTTCAGCCGTGACGCGGGGGATGTACCGCGGTTCGACGACCGTCTTCCGGTCCGGTACCGCATCGAGGTTTCGCTCGACGCCAAGCAATGGCAGGCGGTGGCCAGTGACGAAGGGCGGGCGGGGACTTCGGATTACATCCACCCCGACGAACTCAGCGCCGCACTGGCTCCGGGACTTCGCACGGAACGGGAGACGTTGAACACGTCCATCCAGACCGACGCGGCCAAGTTGGCTTCCCTCGACGCAGGAACCAAGGCGTACGTCGGACGATTCGCCGATCCGGAGCCGGTCCATCTGCTGCGCCGGGGCGATGTGATGCAGCCGCAGGACGAGATCCAGGCCGGGGGACTGAGTTGCGTGGCTGGATTGAAGACGGATTTTGGAAAACTTCCCGAGGCCGAGCGGCGTGCTCAGTTGGCGCGCTGGATCGCGGATACCCGCAACCCACTGACGTGGCGTGTCGCCGTGAACCGCATTTGGCAGCAGGATTTCGGGGTCGGGATCGTGACCACGGCCAGCGATTTCGGCAAGAACGGCGGCGAGCCGTCGCATCCGGAGTTGCTCGACTGGCTGGCGCGCCGGTTCGCAGCCGGCGGGGGATCGGTCAAGCAACTACACCGGTTGTTGCTGACCAGCCATACCTGGAAACAATCGGCTGCCGCTCGGGCGGACGGCATGCGCAAGGACGCTGGCAACCGCCTCCTTTGGCGCCATCCGTTGCGTCGCCTGGAAGCGGAAATGATCCGCGACTCCATGCTCCTGTCAAGCGGAAAGCTGGACCGACGTCGTTTCGGGCCAGGGTACCGGTTGTACGACTACAAAATAGTCAACATCGCCATTTACGAACCGAAGGCGAAGGGTGGCCCGGACACCTGGCGGCGGGGGATTTACCATCAGAACGCACGGGCGGTGCGCGACAGCCTGCTCGGCGCGTTCGACTGCCCCGAATCGTCGGTGCGCACCGCGCGTCGCGAAAGCACAACCACGGCGCTGCAGGCGCTCGCGCTCTGGAAC